>JAAZIZ010000139.1 GCA_012800565.1 Lentisphaerota bacterium | reverse complement strand
TCGGACGGGTCGGACGGGCCAGCTGCTCTATTAAGCCTTGCTGATCCGGTCTGCGTATTGACCGGTACGAGTGTCAATGCGCACGATGTCGCCCTGATTCACGAACAGCGGCACTGCAATTTCGTAGCCATTGTCGATTTTGGCCGGTTTGGTGACGTTGGTGGCGGTGTCACCCCGGGCACCGGGCTCAGTTTCAACGATGCGTTTCTCGACAAAGAACGGCAGGGTGATTTCAATAGGCTTCTCACGGAAGAACAGCACGGCGCACCCCATGCCGTCATCCAGAAAATACTTCGCATCGCCAAGCGTACTCTCTTCAATGCGGACTTCGTCATTAGTCTTGGGATCGAAGAAAACGTAAATGCCGTTGCCTTCTGGATAAGAGAACTCCAGCGTCTTCTCTTCCAGGCTGGCGCGTTCAATCTTATCGACTGAACGGAAAGTCTTGTCCAGCGTACTGCCAGAAAGCATGTTTTTTAATTTGCAGCGATACAGCGCCTGGCCCTTGCCCGGCTTGCAAAAATCGAATTCTGTGACAATGTATGGATCGCCGTCCAACTCAATTTTCAAACCCTTGCGTAAATCTGATGCTTCGAACATTTTTTAACCTCCGAGAAAATAATTGTTCCGCTCAAACGTCACTATTCTTGACGGGAAACCGTTAAGTAGAAAGTATAACATACGTTAACAATGAAAAATTGCAATCCGAACGATTTGGAACTGCAGGAAATCTACCGCCAGATCATGGCCCGGGCCGAATATTGTTTCCAGGACCTGGCGTTACTGCGCGAGGCCTTGACCCATTCATCATATTCCGCCGAGCATACCCCCTCGCCTCCTTTCAATCAGCGCCTGGAATTCCTCGGAGATACAGTGCTGCAGATGGTCCTTACCGACTATATCTTCAAGGAGATGCCCGAGGCGCAGGAGGGTATCCTGACCCGTACCCGCGCCTTGCTGGCCAAGGAAGGCTCCACCGCCAGATTTGCTCTTGCTCTGGGACTGGAACAGGCGTTGCTGCTGGGCAACGGCGAGAACCACTCCGGCGGCCGTAAGCGGCCTTCCATTCTGGGTGATGCTTTCGAGGCCTTCCTGGGCGCGGTGTACCTGGATGGCGGATTGTCTGCCGCTCAGACGGTCTGCCTGAAACTGCTGCCGCCAATTGAGGAATGCCGTAAACTGCTGGGGCCCCATGAGAATGCCAAAGGGGCATTGCAGGAGTACTGTCAGGGGGCCGGCATCGGCAAACCCGAGTATGTGCGCATTCAGACCACCGGCCCGGTGCACAGCCCCACTTACGAAATCAAGGTGCTGGTACAGAAAAAGGAACTTGCCCGCGGCTGCGGCCGGAATATGCGCCAGGCTGAGCAGGAAGCTGCGGCGGGAGCCTTGAAAATACTGCTTGCGGAGCAGAAGCCGGCAGAAGAGGCATCGTCATCTCCAGATACCTGACAAGTTTCACGGGCAGCCCGGGCAAACTGTGCCGGCAGGCCGGGGCCTGGCACTGGGGTGTTATTATCGCCAGAAATAAGTAATACCGAAGTATCAAGTTCCATAATCACCAACCACAGGGAAAAAAATGAACATGCGATTGATTTGTATTGTCAGTTTGCTGGGCTGTTTATGCTTTGCTGCAGGAGAGCGTTTCAACCCCCGCCCGATCAGTCCCCGGTACTGTAAATTGGGGCAGGAGTTGACCATCCCGTTGCTTAAAGATGGCAAGCTGGTCTGCGAGGTGGTATCAAGCCCCAAGAACAGCCGGGTGGCCAAACATGCGGCTCAGGAACTGGCTGACACCCTGAGTGTGCTTGCGGGCAGTGAAATCACCGTTTTGCCCGCACCCAGCGGAAAAGCCACCGCGCTGCTGGTCGGCGACCGGGAGATGGCCGCACAACAAAATATCGATTTGGAGAATCTGGACCGTGATGGTTTTTACATCCGGAGCGTAGGCACGTCCATCCTGATTGTCGGCAATGACGACCCCAAGGCGAATCCCGCCAGTCCGGGCGGGAATATCCAGCGCGGCTCGCTCTACGGCGTGTTCGAATTCCTGGAGCGCTTTTTGGGGGTGCGCTATTATTTCCCCGGCGACATCGGCACCATCATTCCGCGGCACCACGACCTCAGCCTGCCCTCAATAGACCTCTGCGACCGTCCTGACAACCAGGTGCGCACCACCTACGATATCCAGCTCAAGAGTCTCGACCAGGGCCAGAGCTGGGGCTATCCCGGCATTGAGCCCAAGGATATGCGCCGCCTCAGTCATCTGCGGATGCGTCTGAGCACGTTGGCCATTCCCAGCTGCCATGGCTTCGCAGGGCTGGGCCTGGTGCAGCGTTTCGCCAAAACCCGGCCGGATTTCTTTGCTCTCAAGCCTGACGGCAGCCGCCATGACGGCTCCTATGTGACCCGCCCCAGCGATGCAGACGGCCATCTCTGTTTCAGCAATCAGGACCTGAAAGAGGAAATCTACCTGGATGCGGCGGCTTTCCTGCAAGGCAAGCCGGCCAGTGACCGCAATATCATCATGCCCAACGGCAAGTCATACTGGTCCTGGTCGCGTTTTTCGCTGCCGTTTTTCAATCTGATGCCCAACGACTGCATGTATCGTTGTGTTTGTCCGGACTGCCAGAAGCATTATTCCCAGGGAGACCAGGGTACCAGTAACTTCATCTGGCGTTTCAAGACTGACATCGCCCGCAAGATCAAGGAGAACAATATCCCCGGTTATCTGACCATGATGGCGTATGAGGCTTACCGCCTGATTCCGGATGTGGATATCCCCGACAACTGCATTGTGATGCTGGCCACCACCGGCCCCTGGGCAGAACTGCAGGCCCGCCAGGCCGAGCGCGACCAGCTGCTGCGGGACTGGAATGAAAAGCTCCAGGCCAAGACCTACTTGTGGACCTATCCCACCAAGTGCTCTGCCCGGCTGCCCTGGCTGCCCAATCCCACTCCCCGTTCGGTAGCCAGCTTCTTCCAGCGTCAGGCACCATATATCTTCGGAGCTTTCTTCGAATCGGAAAACGATGTCTGGCTCTTCGGCTACCTGAATCAATATGTGTTCGGGAAGATCATGTGGGATACCACCACCGATGTCGAAGCGCTGCTGGCCGAACATCACCGCCTGATGTTCGGGGAGGCCGCGCCCATGATGGCCGATTTCTATGACCGCCTGGAAAAACACTGGCTGCGCGATATCGTCAGCAATACTGTGGATACCAGCGAAGGGCCGAAGACCGTCCTGCCCTCAGAATACGAAATCTGGAACAAAATCTACTCCAGCCAGGAAGTGGAAAGCATCAACCAGCTCTTCAGCCAGGCCGAAAAAGCCGTGGCCGCCAATCCCGATGCGGCCCGCCGGCTGGCGTTCATCAAGGAGAATCTCTGGGGCGTGGTACTGCAGGGGCGCGAGCTTTATGAGAAGAAGCGCAGCGACCGAGATGCCTGGCAGGTCTATCTGCCGGAAGTGCCCGCTGACAGCAAAATCAGCATTGACGGCGAGCTCAACGAGCCGGCTTGGCAGGCTGCGCAGGTAATCCACCTGATTCCCCGCCAGGGCGACCGCATCGAAGTCTCCACCCGCGTCAGAATGCTGCGCGACGCGGAAAACTTCTATTTCGCCTACGAGTGCGATGAGCCGTACACCGACACTTTGCTGATTGATGCCGACCGCCAGCCCGACGACCCGAACGTGTGGCAGGACAACTCGGTGGAACTCTTCCTGGACACCCAGGCCAAGCGGCAGGAGTACTATCAGTGCATGATCAATCATAATGGTGTGGTAGCTGATCTGCACATCACCCCCGGACTGCATGATTATGCCTGGAACAGCGGCCTGGAGGTCAAGACCGCTATCGTTCCCCAGCAGTCCTGGCGGGCGGAAATCCGCATCCCCCGCAGCAGCATGGCACCGGTCCAGGGCAAGCGCATACTGGCGAATTTCACCCGTCTGCGCAGTGTCAAGGTTCCGGACGGCGGCGGCAGCATCAAGGTGCCCTACTACAACTGGTGCCTGCTGCCGACCAACCTGGTCGAAGGCTTCGGCGGCTTGCACTTCGAGCCGGTTACCGGCCAGGACCTGATCCGAGACGGAGAATTCGCTGCCGCGGTAACGGGGCGTCGCTTCATTGGGCCTTGGGCCGCTCACAAGAGCATCAACCGCGATACTGAGGTTTTCCGTTCCGGCGGCTCCTCGCTGCGTCTGGATGACAATTCCAGCGAAGTGACGCATTATCTCAGCACTCTGAAGTCGAAGACCACCTATACCTTGAGTTACTATGTCAAACTGGACCAGGTGCAGAAGAGCGGAAACGAGCCCAGCGGATTTTATTTCCGCTTTGATGATGGCAACGGACAAGTCCGCTACCCCATCGGCTCGCCTATGCACGGAACCATCCCCTGGACACGTCAGGAGATGACTTTCACCACGTCTGACAATGTCGGCTCGCGCACCCAGCCGTATATCTGCTTCACCCGGCGCAATGCCACCGGAATGGTCTGGCTAGACTGCGTTTCACTGCGCGAAAGCAAACCCTGACTGCAGCCATGAAAATCCATGCCCCCGCCAAAATCAATCTGTTCCTGGAAGTCCTGGGACGACGTCCCGATGGCTATCATAACATCCGGACGCTGTTTTTGCCGCTGGCGGAGCTGGCCGATGAACTTGAGATCTTCCTGGCGGCGGAACCGGGCCTGCAGCTGACCTGTACTGGCCCGGTCGCAGTACCCGCCGGCGAGGACAATATCTGCATCCGGGCAGCCCGTGCTTTCTGCCGCCATTTTGGCCTGCCGGAAAGCCACTCCCTGCATTTGCAGAAGAACATCCCGGCCGTAGCCGGATTGGGTGGCGGCAGCTCCGATGCCGCCGCCGTGCTCCTGCTCCTGGCCGATTTGCATGAACTGCCCGGAGAACGCCGGCAGGAACTGCTGCCCTTGGCAACAGCTTTGGGGGCCGATGTGCCGTTCTTTCTGGACCCTCGGCCGGCGCTGGGGGAAGGCATCGGCGAACGGCTGACCAGAATCACCCTGGGACAGCCTCTGGAGCTGCTCTTGCTCAATCCCGGCTTCCCGCTGCCGGTCGCCTGGTCATACCAGCATTGGCGGCGGCCGGCGGGAGCGACACCACCGGATTTCCAGAAACTGGCGGCGGTGCTGGCCCAAGGCTCGCCCCAGGAGATCGCTGCGATGGCTTGGAACGATCTGGGATTCGCAGCCTTGGAGAAATTTCCGCTCCTGCAGATACTGCGCCGGCATCTGCTCCAGGCCGGAGCTTATGCCGTGCATGTCTCAGGCAGCGGGCCGACTCTGTTCGCAGTCTGCCCGGCGGGACGCAGCCAGGAAATGCGGCAGGCTATGCAAAAAGAGTTCGTCCCCCCCTGCCGTATCTTTACTGTGCAGGTCCCGGGCGGGCACTGGGCTGCCGCCCAGGTCTGAGGTTGCAGCCTGAGCCTGCTTGCCTGTAGTTTTACCGTTTTTGCCATTCTGCTCTTGACAAGGCCAGGTTCTGGGCTAAATTCTTTTATTCGCCTGGGTTTCCAGACGAGGTCGGACAGCAAACAGCAGGAGTTGAACAGGGATAATGAGCCAAGTCTCAGTTGTCAGTCAGGGAGTGACGAAATGAGTTTTTGTGATGTCGCTGTGATCATCCTGGCCCACAACGGGCAGGAATATACGAATATCGCTCTGGAGAGCATTCTGAGCGCAACTACCAAGCCTTGGGAAATTTTTCTGGTGGATAATGCCTCCGAGGACGGCACGCCCGAGCTGTTCAGTCATTATCTGCCCTTGTTCCATCAGGCCGGTATCCGGGCTGTATCCTGGCGCAACAAGGAAAACCTGGGCTGCTCTCTGGCCCGGAATGAAGCCTGGCAGAAAGCCACCGCTAAATATACTGTATTTATGGACAACGATGCTGCAGTTTGCACCCGTGACTGGCTGTCGCGCTTCATCGCCTGCTTTGAAGAACACCCGAAACTGCGCATTCTCGGCCCGAAACTGCTGTATCCCTACCTGCCGCACTTGATTCAATGCGCCGGCGTGGTCATCAGCCCCCAGGGCCGAATCGCTTTCCGGGGCCGCGGCGCACAACGGCATGATGTGCGCTACGAAGTCTTCTGGCAGGCCTGGGCCTTGATCAGCGCCTGCTGGATGATGCGCACCGACCTCAGAGATACAGTCGGAATGCTGGATGAGTGTTTC
>JAAZIZ010000138.1 GCA_012800565.1 Lentisphaerota bacterium | reverse complement strand
GCGAGCCCCTGTTGCCGGAAGGCAGCCGCGCCAGCTTGTATCTCGCCCATCTTGATGCCGAGCAGGAACTCCTGGCCATGGAGGACTGCCAGTCGGCCTTCGCCCTGGATGTCCGGGGCATCGGCAAATCAGCCTCACTTAACGGCAAACCCAACAGTGATTATCTGGAGCCTTTCGGGCGAGAATACTTTATCGAAGTAACCGCCAAATTTCTAGGAGACTCTTTCCTGGGCGGAAAAATCCGCGATGTCCTGGCCACTCTGGCATTGCTGCACAATGCCGGCTACCACGACCTTACCCTCCACGGCCGGGGACTGGGCGGACTGCTGGCAGCATACACCGCCGCACTGACACCGTTGCCAGTCAGCAAAATCATTCTCCAGAATACCCCCCGCTCTTTCCTGGAATTGCTGCAACGCAATTTCATCGCCTGTCCCCAGTCTTATCTGGTGCCGGGTTTCCTGACCGTTGGCGATCTTCCCGACCTTTATCAGTACCTGCAACAGAACTACACCTTGGAAATCATTGATCCTGTGCTGGATATCCAATACTGATCCGGGAGTTCCGCTTCCTAAACCCTGGCCCATCCTTTCTTTCTGCGTAACTTGCACCCTAAAGCCCGCTATGCCACGTATCTCAAGTCTGGTTCTGTTGTGCCTGATGGCAGTACTGCTGTATTTGCCGGCGCTGCCGTTGCGTGAGCTGCGTGCCAGTGACGAAGCCGCCATGGCGGATATCGTCAGAAACATGCAGCAGAGCGGAAACTATCTGCAGCCCCGGATACAGGGCAAAGAAACCCCGGCTTTCCCGCTCTATCCCTGGCTGATCGCTATCTGCTCTTGCGGCTCAGCACCTACCAGCTTCAGCGTGCGTTTCCCCGCAGTACTTTCCATCTGGGCCCTGGCCTTGCTTTGCGGCTGGATGGCCGGAAAATACAAGGGCAGGCTGGCAGGATTCGTCGCCGCCGCTACGGTGCTGACTTGCTGCGCCAGCCTCCGGGTAGGCTGGCGCGGACAAAGCGAGACTCTGTTTGCTCTCCTGCTGACTGCGGCCTGGTTCGTCTGGTATCAATGCGGACCGCAGGCACAGCGCTGGCAGCGGGCCTGGGGATATGCGTTGTCGCTCGTCTTTCTAGCAGTGCTCTGTGTCGGTATCAAGGCGATATTCTACTTCTATCTGCCGCTGTTTTTTGCCCGTAACCCGCCCAAGCTGATGCGACAGCTACAGTCTTCCTCCCATCTGATTTTCCTGGCCTGCTTCTGCGCAGTGCTCCTGCTGTGGATGAAAGGCATCAGTGGACAGCCTTTCTTGAGCTGGGATGCAATCGCATTGGCCGGAACAACCTTGCCCGATGAGGGGTTTTTCCGGCACCTGCTGAATTTCCCGATCAAGGTGCTGCTCTATCTGCTGCCCTGGAGCCTGTTTGCCTGGGCACCATTCTGCCTGGCTTTGCGGCAATTCGAACCCGTAGGCTCTCTGGGAGGATTTTTCCGGGCCCTTATCATCAGCCCGCTGTTGCTGCTCTGGTTCTGGCCCGGAACCTCACCGTTGCTGCTTTTTCCCATCCTTGGCCCCATGGCGGTACTGATCGGCATCCATTTCGAGATCGTAAGCTCCAGATACCGGCAGTTCTTCAACCGCGTCAACTGCACCCTGTTGAGCATTGCTCTGGGCGGAACTTGCCTGGGAGCTTTATTCTGGCTGCTGGTGCTGCTGAAGAAAATCGAACTCTTCCCGTCCCAGCTGTCTGCCGGCTGGGAAGACCTGGCAGCCCTGACCCTGACCGCCGCCCTGGCCACTCTCACATACCTGCTGCTGGTACGCCTGCGGGCCTGCCGGAGTAAAGCCCTGACTGTGCAGAACGGACTGCTGTGGGTAATGTTCTCGCACCGGGCCCTGCAGCTGGCAATCTGGTTCCCGCTCCTGTTCTGGACCATCGAAGACCGGAAACTCACCGGCCTGACTTTGGCCGGGAAAGCTCCCGCAGAAGCATTGTTTCCTTTGCCGGACCCGGTCTTCGGCCGCGAACCTGTCCCTCCCCGGAGCCTGCAGGACTACCCGGATGCCAGGATGGTCTATCTGGCCAGCCCTAAAGCCTATTTGAGCGAATGCTTCTATCTCGACAAACAAATCATCCGCATCGACAATGCCTCCCAGCAGCTGCCGACGGGCAGCCCAGCCAACAGCGGTGAAAGCAGCGCTCTGCCGGTAGTCTACCTGCTCAACCACCGCTATCCGACCATTCCCGCCTGGTCCTGGGAACCGCTGAGCCTGTCCGTCAATATGGCAGAACGGCGCACGTGGCATTTCTCCTGGCCCAACCAGAACAACGGCTACCGCTTTGTAATCAGCCGCAGACGGCCGGAAAATGTCAGCCGCAACTCTGGCAACGGCAATAGCCAAACTCTGCGACTATACCGCGGACAGCCCAAAAACTAATCCCTCCACCGCCTGTCAGGGGCACCAACCCAGACGATGAGCACGCTCGCAAATATCAAAGACCTTGATCGTGACACATTGGCGGCTTTCCTCGACCAACATGGCTTCCCGCCTTTTCGCTGCCAGCAAATTATGGATTGGCTGTACCAGAAATGGTGCATTGATTTCAAGGCCATGAGCAATCTGCCCAAAGCCCTGCAGGAATTGCTAGGTGAACACTTCCGGGCCTCCGCACTGCAGGTACAGAATACCCAGCAGGCCGAGGATGGGACGGTCAAATGGCTCTGCCGGCTGGCAGACGGTGAAACCATTGAGACGGTCCTGATCCCGGCTCCGGAGCGCTCGACCGTCTGCATCAGCACCCAGGTCGGCTGCGCTGTGCGTTGCGCTTTCTGTGCCAGCGGCAAACAGGGGCTGGTCCGCAATCTCAGCCGCAGCGAAATCATTGAGCAAGTACTGCTGGCCTGCCGCTACCAGAATAAAAAAATCACCAACGTGGTAGTTATGGGCATGGGCGAACCCATGCATAATCTGGAGAACCTGCTGCCGGCTCTGGAGCTGCTCAGCGACCCCGGAGCTTTCGGCCTGGGCGCCAGGCACATCACAGTCTCGACCAGCGGAATCGTCTCCGGCATCAGAGCCTTGGCCGACTGCCGGCGGGCCTGGAACCTCGCCATTTCTCTGCATGCCACCAGCGATGAACAGCGCAGCAGAATCATCCCCCCGCAACACCGCTGCCTGATCGCCGATATCCTCAGCGCTTGCAAATACTTCCGGGAACGCACTAACCGCATGCCGACTCTGGAATACACGCTGCTGGCCGGCATCAACGACCGTGATGAAGACGCGATCCAGTTGGCTCGCCTGGCCCGGCAGTTCCATGCCAAGGTCAACCTGATTCCCTGCAACAACGACACGGGCAGATATCAGGCCCCTGCACCGGCGCATTGCCGCCAATTCCTGGAGCGCCTCCAGAAGCTCGGCGCACAGGCCACTCTGCGCCTGCGCAAAGGCGGAAGCATTCAGGCCGCCTGCGGACAGCTGCGGCAGCAAAACCAACCGCCAGCGCCCGGCAACTGCAGCCCAAGCCAGGACGGATGGGACGGATGAATAATAGGACAATGGAGCCGGTAAGCTAAAATCGCACCTCCCATAGTCCCATTGTCTCATCGTCCCATTATCTCATTGTCCCATTATCTCATTGTCCCATTGTCCCATTATCTCATTGTCCCATCCATACGTCCCATACAATTCCTTGATTTTCCCCTCCGCCGATTGTTATTCCGGCAAAATCGGTTATTTTATAGTAGTTACCGTCAGTTATTTCACCCTATCAGTTGCTGAGGAGTGACTTTTTTATGGCTCTATGGAGCGGCAGATTTTCCCGTGGCACCGATAATCTGGTGCAGGCTTTTTCCGAATCGATATCTTATGACCACCGCCTGTACCCGTATGATATCCAGGGCAGCATCGCGCATGCCCGGATGCTGGGGCGGCAGGGCATTATCCCCCAGCAGGATGCCGACAGCATTATCGCCGGCTTGGAGCAAATCCGCGCCGAAATCGAATCCGGCGCTTTCGTCTTCAAGACTGAGCTGGAAGATATCCACATGAATATCGAGGCCCGGCTGATTGATTTGATCGGCCCCGCCGGCGCCCGTCTGCATACCGGGCGCAGCCGCAATGACCAGATCGCCACTGATGAACGGTTATTCCTGCGTGCAGAATGTGCCCAGCTTGATGTCCTGCTTATAGCCTTGCAGAAAGCATTGCTGCAGCTGGCCGAGGAGCACCAGGAACTGATTATGCCTGGCTTCACCCATCTGCAGCACGCCCAGCCGGTACTCTTCGCCCATCATCTGCTCGCCTATCTGGAGATGTTCGGGCGGGACCGCGAGCGCTTTACCGATGCCCTGCACCGCATCAACCGCCTGCCCTTGGGGGCTGGTGCCATCGCCGGCTCAACCCTGCCCTTGGACCGCGAGGGTGTGGCCCGGGAACTCGGCTTCGAAAGCGTGCTGCAGAACAGCATGGACGCGGTCGCCGACCGCGATGTGCTGCTGGAGACTCTGTCGGGACTGGCCATCACTGCGATGCATCTGTCACGTCTCGCGGAGGACATCGTAATCTGGTTCAGTCAGGAATTCGCTTTCATCGAATTGGGCGATGCCTTTACCACCGGTTCCAGTCTGATGCCGCAGAAGAAGAATCCTGACGTGGCCGAACTGGCCCGCGGCAAGACCGGCCGGGTCTACGGCCACCTGCTGGCCTTGCTGACCACCATGAAAGGACTGCCCCTGACCTATAACCGTGACCTGCAGGAAGACAAGGAAGGGCTCTTCGATGCTTTGGATACGGTGAAGATGACTTTGGAGACGATCACCGCGATGCTCGCGACCTTGCGCCCAGTCCCGGAAAAGATGCAGGCTGCCGCATCCGACCCCGCCCTGATGGCGACCGACCTGGCCGAGTGGCTGGTCCGCCAGGGAGTGCCATTCCGCGATGCCCATCACCAGGTCGGGCGTTTCGTAGCCGGCTGCCTGCAGCGCCAGCAGAGCCTGGCTGATGCCAGTCTGGAACAGATGCAGGAAAGCATCCCGCTGGCGACAGCAGAATGCCTGCAGCTCTTCGACTGCCGCCGCAGCGTCAACGCCCGCGATCTTACCGGAGGCACCGCCCCGGCCCAGGTCCGGCGGCAGATTGAACGCTGGAAAACGCTCCTGGCCTGAGAGCCAAACGCTGCTCCGTCCGCCCCGGACATCAGGGCTATTTCTTCTTTGCCACCCGGGCTTTTGCCCCAAGGAGTCATTATGCTGCCACATAACATTGCAATGGATATCGACAGCATCAGCAAGCTGGATTTCAGCGTCTGTCGTCTCGGTGAACCTACCTTGGATTCCAATCTGAAGGATGTGATTTTCGTCTCAGAGAGCGAAAAAATACTCTATTGCGCCGATGACAGCATCAATGAACGTCTGCGCGCCGAAGGCAAAACAGTGCCTTCTTTCCTGGCCGCCGGACCGCGGCGGAAACTGTACCACGACGCAGCCTGGAGCAGAGCCGCAATCGTGACCTGCGGCGGACTCTGTCCCGGCCTCAACGACGTGATCAAGGCCCTGGTCAATACCCTCTGGTATATCTACGGCGTAGACAATATTTTCGGCATCCAGTACGGTTACAGCGGCTTAATCCCATCTTATAGCCTGAGCCCGATCGTTCTGAATCCAGATATCGTCGATGCTATCCATACCGATGGCGGGACTATCCTGGGAACTTCCAGGGGCGCACAGTCGACCGAAGAAATCGTGCGCACCCTGGACCGCCTGAATATCAATATGCTCTTTACCATCGGCGGAGACGGAACCCAGCGCGGAGCTCATGACATCGTGGTCGAAGCCCGTAAACGCGGACTCCAGGTCAGCGTTATCGGCATCCCCAAAACTATCGACAACGATCTGAATTTCATGGACAAGACTTTCGGCTTCGAGACTGCGGTCCATGCCGCCGGGCCAGTGATCAGCTGCGCCCACAACGAAGCCAAGGGCTGCTACAACGGCGTGGGGCTGATACGGCTGATGGGGCGGGATTCAGGCTTCATCGCTGCTTATGCCAGCTTGTCCAATTCTCTAGTCAATTTCTGCCTGATTCCAGAAGTGCCATTCGAATTGTATGGCGAGAACGGGCTGCTGGAAGCATTGCGCAAACGCCTGGCCCTGAAACAACACGCCGTGATTATCGTTGCTGAGGGAGCAGGGCAGAATCTTATCGCAGGAGAAAAAAGCAAAGATAAGTCGGGCAACATCCTGCATAACGACATCGGCATCTTCCTGCGCGATGAAATCAAAAAATATTTTCACGAAAACAATATTGAAGTCAGCTTAAAATATTTCGATCCCAGCTATATCATCCGCAGCATCCCGGCCAACGGCATGGACTCGATCTTCTGCCTGCATTTGGCTCAGCATGCAGTGCACGCCGCCATGGCCGGTATGACTGACGTGGTGGTCGGCAACTGGCATGGGTATTTCACGTATGTCCCCATCCCTCTGGCAACTTCCGCCCGCCGCAAAATCGACCCGCATGGGCAGCTCTGGCAGAGCGTGCTGCTGACTACCAGGCAGCTCAAATATTTCTCCAAGGCATAGCAGCCCCCAGGCGCAGAAGCACAAGAGCCGCGGCCAGTCAAACAAGACCGGTGCCGCGGCTCAGTAGTTCAACAAACGCTGTTTCAGGTTTAGAAAATCGCCTCTTCCGTGTCATTGCGGAACAGGTGTGCTTTGGGCATGAAAACCGACAGCTCGATCTCCTCCCCATAAGTCACTTTCCGGAGCGGATCGATCCTGGCGATGAAGTTGTGCTTGCCGGTGTTCAGATAGATATGGGTCTCCGCACCCATCGGCTCAATGACCTCGATCTTCGCTTTGATGCGCGGGAAGTCGGGATTCTGTTCCGCCGTCTCAGACCCGATATCCTCCGGTCGGATGCCGAAAGTCACATCGGTTACATTCGCGGCCTGGACTTTCTTTTTCCACTCCGGATCGGTAAGTTCAATTGAGAAAGTATCCTCCACAAAGAACATCTTGCCGTCCTTTTCTTCCAGGCGGCCATCGAAGAAGTTCATCGGCGGGGTACCGATAAAACCGGCCACGAACTTGTTGCTCGGGTTGTTATACAGAGAGATCGGGTCGGCGACTTGCTGGATAATGCCGTCTTTCATAACACAAATGCGGTCACCCATGGTCATGGCTTCAACCTGATCGTGGGTGACGTAAATCATCGTGCTCTCCAGACGATGATGCAGGCGGCTGATCTCAGCGCGCATCTGCACCCGCATCTTGGCGTCGAGATTAGACAGCGGCTCGTCAAATAAAAATGCTTTCGGCTGACGCACAATTGCACGCCCGACCGCGACCCGCTGACGCTGACCGCCGGAGAGGTTCTTCGGCTTGCGCTCAAGGTAGTTTTCCTTTGGATCATCAAGTCCCAGAATAGCCGCTGCTTCCCGCACCCGGCGGTCGATCTCAGCCTTGTTGAAATGGCGCAACCGCAGACCAAAAGCCATGTTCTCATACACCGTCATGTGAGGATACAGGGCGTAATTCTGGAAAACCATCGCGATATCGCGGTTCTTGGGGGGGATGTTGTTCACCACCACACCACCAATGCTGATCGTGCCTCCGGTTATCTCCTCCAGACCGGCAATCATCCGCAAGGTGGTCGATTTGCCACAGCCGGATGGCCCTACCAGGACCATGAACTCCTTGTCCTTGATGTGAAGGTTGATGTCCTTCACCGTCGGCTCAGGATTGCCGGGATAAGCTTTGTAAACGTGATCTAAAATTACTTCTGCCATTAGTTGCTCCTTGATACCGGCATTGCGCAACACTCAATGCCGCACTGGTTGTATCCGGCGAGGTGAAGACAGAATGCAAATACTCTGCCACCGCCGGAAAACCTTAAATGTAATCCGGCAAACAGCTTTTTGCAAGACCAGACGGTAATTTATCAG
>JAAZIZ010000137.1 GCA_012800565.1 Lentisphaerota bacterium | reverse complement strand
TTGCTCCAGAACAAGTTGTCCTTGAACTCCGGGGCATAGACTTCTTCTGTGGAAAGCTTCCCGACATGGTATTTACCTTTCACACAAGTGTTGTTGGCAATCAGAGCCGTGCTGGCCGCCGCAGCATACAGAGTCACCCCACCGCCCACAAAGACATTGCCGCTCTGAACCGTGTGTTTGCGGACACCGCCCTTGCAGCGCATCAGCTGAGAATGGGTGCGGCGGTCATCGTCATCGCCAATCACCAGGTTATTCTTGAAGTCAACCAGCTCATAACCGCCGTAATGAGCGATGTTGTAGATATTGCCGGAACTGGCATTGTCCTCATCGATGAAAGGCGGGCAACTGCCGTTGTTGAACAGAAAATTGTCCTCCACCTGACATTGCCTGCCACTGCCGGTCAGCTGGATGCCTGTACCGGCCACCCTGGAGACATAATTTCCGACCACCCGGCAGCCTTCGACATCTCCATACAGCATAATCCCGCAAGTGCTGCCCAAAACCGTATTGTTGCGCACCACACAATGCTTGGCCGGGGCATTGATCCGGATGGCCTGGCCAGGAAAATATGTGATCTGGAAGTTCTCAATAATGATATGCTCGCCATAGACGATGAAGCCCTTGTTCCAGGGATAAACCCCGGCAGGGTCCACATTATACGGCAAGGGAGTGTTGCCAGTGCGCCCACCGGAAAAACCGGCCTCGGCTTTGCCGCCATACCAGGGCACTTGAACTATCCCGATCAGATTCGGGTCCCGGCCTTCCAAAGCGTGCACATAGACCTTCCCATCGGTTGCAGAACACAAAAACGCCCCCGGTTGCTGGTCCAGCAAGCTGAAAGATTCGACCTGCAAATAGCGTGAGCCGCGCCGCTTCTCCCAAAGATGATTCACTGCATAAGGTGAAGTATTCTCCCAGATGCTGCGGTAACCGGCAGTTTTTTGCCAGGCCGCCGGGAAAGTATAGCCTGCGGTCAGTACTACAGTCTCACCCGGCGCTCCCCGGAAGATTATCGGCGCTTCCGCAGTCCCGGAGCTGCGGATGGTGATCTGCTCCCGGTATGTCCCGCCCCGGACCGTAACCACATCGCCAGGCTGGACCAGCGCGGCCGCCTTGCCAATAGTCAGGAACGGCGCCTCACGGCTGCCCGGTGCATCGTCACTGCCGTTGCCGGCGACAAAATACTCTGCTGCAGAAAGCGACATAACAGCGGTTAATAACGGAAGCAGAAAGAAAATACGCATGTTGTTCTCCAGTATGCTTGAATTCTATGCCGGCTGCCGGAGGGCGCTGCCGGAATACACTTGGCGGTAAATCCGTCTACAGGTAAATTTATCCCCCCGCAGTGCCCCTGTCAACCGGTGCGACGGATATTTCGCCATCTGACGTATGGGACGTATGGGACGTATGGGGGACCACCGACGATACAACTCCATAAAGCCGACCTTGGCGTTCTTGGCGTTCTTGACGGTTCAATGACGAGGAACCAACCGGTAGAGTAACTCCGGGGGTTACCCGGAGTCCTCGTCGAACCGTGCGTACAGATTTCCAGTACACGGCTCTCCCCGCGTCCTCGGTGCAGGGCATTACGCGAGAGCACCCGGCGATGCCTGTTGCG
>JAAZIZ010000136.1 GCA_012800565.1 Lentisphaerota bacterium | reverse complement strand
TGTTTCCGGCCGCGGCGGGCATTTTGGAGGCAAGGGGCCTCACCATACTGCGATGGCGATGCCAATACGAAAGCCGGAAGGATCAGACGAAAGAGGTCAACATGAAAGTCAGAGCTTCAGTAAAAAAAATCTGCAACAGCTGCCGAATCATCCGGCGGGCGGGTGTAGTCCGGGTTATTTGTAAGAATGCCCGCCACAAGCAGCGTCAGGGCTGATTCAGAATTGGGTACTCCCAGCAGTCGGTTGCGTGTGCAGCTGTTCGGGAAATCAGAAACACAACATTTCAGGAACAAGAAGATGCCAAGAATCCTCGGTGTAGATATTCCTAACAACAAGCATGTGAATGTCTCTTTGACTTACATTTATGGCATTGGGCCGTCCGTGGCCAATGAAATCTGCCGCCGGGCCCAAATTGACCCCATGATGAAGGCCAGCGAATTGAGCGAGGCCAATATTACTGCCATTTTGCAGATCCTGCACGATAGTTTTGTGGTGGAAGGTGATTTGCGCCGTCAGGTCGCCCAGAATATCCGCCGCCTGATTGCAATTGGCTCCTACCGTGGTTTACGTCATCGCCGCAGCCTGCCCGTCCGGGGACAACGCACCAGAACCAATGCGCGCACCCGCAAGGGCGACAAGAAGACCGTCGGCGCCATCCGCGACCGTTCCGAACGGAAAGCCGCTAACAAATAAGGCTTGTACCGTAAATTGAATGCAACACCACTCGCAAGTTGATCCCTTGCGCTGTGGCAATAACTATGGGAGCAATTTAACAATGGCAGACGAGACCAAGGATGTTCAGGTGCAAGCCGAGACTGCCGCACCAGTGGCAGAAGTAAGGCGCAAAAGCAAGAACCAGCGCCAGGTAATGAGCGGCGTGGTTCATATTGATTCTACTTATAATAATACCCGGGTCGTCATCACCGATATGCAGGGCAATGTGATCGCCTGGTCCACCGGCGGCAAGCTGGGTTACAAGGGCTCACGCAAAAGCACAGCGTATGTGGCTCAGCTCATCGCCGGTGATGCTGCCCGCAAAGCTATGACCAGCTACGGCTTGCGTGAGGTCGAAGTCGAAGTCAAAGGCCCGGGCAACGGCCGGGAATCGGCCGTGCGTGGTATCGCCGCCGCGGGTTTGGAAATTACTACTTTGCGTGATGTCACGCCGTTGCCACACAACGGCTGCCGCCCGCCCAAACGCAGGAGAGTCTAACCGTTCCTGAGTGGATAATGCTATCTTTGACCGGAATTTTCTGACATTTACACGAAGGAGTAAGAAATGACACATCTTGATAATTTCCTGCTTCCCCAATCACTTGTGATGGATGAAGCGACCGCGACCCCACGCTATGCGAAATTTATTACTGAGCCTTGGGAGAACGGCTATGGACATACTATCGGTAACGCTCTGCGCCGGGTCTTATTGTCTTCCATGGAGGGGGTAGCGGTTTCCAGTATCAGGATTGACGGTGTAATGCACGAATTCTGCTCCATCCCGCACGTTGTTGAGGATGTGATGGAGATTGTTCTGAATGTGAAACGGCTGAAATTCGCCTGCTCCGAGAATTTACCCCGCACTCTGGAATTGCGGGCGAACAAGGCCGGGGTGGTCACTGCCGCCAGCATCCAAGAGGACGGTGTGGTCCAAGTGCTGAATCCAGAACAGGTTATCTGCACTTTGGACAAGGATATCCCTTTCCGGATGGAACTGGAGATCGACCGCGGCCGCGGCTACCGCCCTTCAGAAGAAAACAAGAACAACGATCAGCCGATTGGCACCATCCCGGTCGACTGTCTGTTCAGCCCCATTGAGCGTGTACGCTATGACGTGCAGGACTGCCGAGTCGAACAACGCACTGACTATGATAGCCTGGAACTGGAAATCTGGACTGACGGGCGCATTGCCCCCAAGGAGGCAATTGCCCGCGCCGCCTGCATTTTGCAGGAACATCTGATGGTGTTCACCAACGGCGAAAGTGCAGTCCTGCCGGGACATAAAGGCAGCGGTCTGACAGAAGACGAGCGCGAGCTGGTCAAAGTTCTGTCCATTAGTGTGAATGACCTGGAGCTCTCCGTGCGGGCGTTGAATTGCCTGAGTTCAGCCAACATCCAATGCTTGGGCGAACTGGTGGAAAAAACCGAGAGTCAGATGCTGAAATACCGCAATTTCGGCAAGAAGTCCTTGGCGGAAATCAAGGACAAGCTGAAAGGCCTTGGCTTGAGCTTGGAAATGGTGCTTAAGGATTCAATCAAAGAAGAGCTGACCAGGCAGAAAGCCCTGCGACTGCAAAATAACGAGGAAT
>JAAZIZ010000135.1 GCA_012800565.1 Lentisphaerota bacterium | reverse complement strand
GCTGATTAATTGAACCGCCAAGGACGCAAAGGACGCAAAGAGTTATGGATTTGGCGCACTTGGCGTTCTTGGCGGTTAGTTCCATTTAATTGAACCGCCAAGGACACTAAGGACGCAAAGGAAGAGGGAGAGAGGATGAAAGAACCGGGCAGCAATTTCTTGGCGCTCTTGGCGTTCTTGGCGGTTAGTTAACCATTGAACCGCCAAGGACACTAAGGACGCCAAGAGTTATGGCACTTGTATATTTTGCTTGGTGTTACTGGAAATATTGCGGCTGCGCCGCTGCGGGATATCAATGGCTGATTTTGAGTGCTTGCATATAGTCGAGAGCAGAGCGATTGCTCCAGCCATTGAAATCCCATAACATCAGAAATGCCGGCTGGCTGACTGGCAGATTCAAGCGCAGGGAACAGGCATAATTGGTGATCCGCGCCTCCGCGCATTGCACCTGTCGTGGGTTGAATAGAATGGCACAGGGGCCTTCCCCGCGATTCAGGGCCAAATCATAGTATTTGTCGTAAAAGCAAAGCCAGTATTCTTCCTTTTCCAGGATGCTGGTTTTGCCGCAGGGCAGTGTCCTTACGGAGGTTTTGACTTCGCGGTCTCTGAGTTCTTTTCCGGCTTCAAAGCCACCGCCATAAGACGAGGGATAGCAAAGGAAATCAAGCCGGTAGTTTTCAATGCCGGGGGGCACGGCCTCCAAATGCATGGCAAAAAGCAGCTTGTTATCATTTTCAAGAAGAGTGATTTCTACTTTTGCAGCAAAATCATCGTTGCGGTAACGGAGCCGGACCACGCCTTTTTCTTTATCGCTTTGGCAATCCATAATTTCAACCTGGCATTGCGCGGATTCAACGCTGCCGCATTGGAAAGTGAAGAATGATTGCGGATACCAGTTTGCCTGCGAAGGATAAGGCATTCCCAAGGCTGCCAGCCAGCGCCCATCGGGCGTTTCCTTGCCTGATAACTGCAATGCATAACTGCTGCACGAGTTGCTCAACAGGATGATTGAAATACGCTGCGCAGGATCAGGACGATATTTACGGCTCCCCCAAATGCGAAAGGGAAGCGACATATAACTGCTGCGACCTGCTTCATCATCCGTCAGATCATAACGATTAACCGTAACTTCTGCGAGCAGCGAGGAAACAGACACCAGCAGAGCCAGAAAAACTGTTTTTGCGGCAGTGCTCATTTTCCGGCCCCTTCCGGCAACTGCTGGGCATGCTCGACTACCTTTCCGTCAAACAGGTCAGTGACCCGCAAAAGCCAGCTTCCCGCTTCGGGAAACAGCCCCGGATCGACGGTCAGGTCAAGACGGTCAGAGAGCAGATGATTTCCGGAATAATGGCGCCGTTCCTGCCCATTGCACCACACTTCAAGGCGAACCACACCGGAGGGTGCCCCGTCCTTGCGGAACAACCTTAACTGGAATTTGCCACCCTCCCAGCGGATATCTCCCTGCATCGGAACATTCTTTGCCGGCAACAGAGCCAGATTTCTTACTGTGTATGCCGGTATTTCCAGGGCCAGTTCCGTAAATTCGCCCAGATATTCATGTTTCATGGTATCATAGACATGTGCCGGCGCCCCCAGCTGCAAGCGTGCTTCCGGAGCAGCGTCGCCGCTATGCCTGACGATGGAAATATAGCGGTTGCCATGTCCTGCACGGGTCAGCAGATCACAGTCGGTTGGCAGCTGGTGCGTCGGTGGGAGATCGGGGCGCAATTCTTGCAACAATGCCTGCATCCCTGCCCGCAAGGGCGCAGAAGAAGCAGACTGGCCGCGGGTTTCAGGATAATCCGCCAGCAGGAAATTCAAGTAGGCCGCGTTACCTTTGCCGGTACGTTTGAAAACCAGAGCGGGCACTGGCGACGCGCTTGATGGAGACGTCACCTGCATTCCACCGAAAGTTACCGTGCGTTCCGCATTGCCGATGCTGGCAAGGGCTTTACCGTCAGCCAGACTGACTTGGCTGCCGGTCAGCATGGCACGCAGAAAATTCCCCTCCCACAGCAAGCTGCCACCCGTTTCACTGTTGCTGGCGGGTTCAAAACGGATTCCCGCCAATGCGGCGAGCGGATTATTCTGCCGTGGCTGTACGAAGCCGTCAAAAAGTCCGGTTTGTGCATCCATAAGCAAGGTACCGCCGTTTCCGACATAGCGGCATAGTGCATCCACAGCTTTATCATCAAGCATTTGCGTCATCGGCAGAATCAGCACCTGAATATCCGAGAGCTTTGCTTCAGGCAGATCTGCGCAGGAAAGAACCCGAGGCGGCTGCCAGCCAAGATCGCGAAGCAACAACGACCAGCCATTGAAATTAGCAGTATAATTGGCGGGATTGAAAACGCTGCTTTGGCCAGTCGCCGCACTGGCAACCAGTGACGGAATCGAATAAACCAAAGCAAATGGCGAGGTCTCTGCCTGGCTTCCAGTCAGCAGCACATCCACACCTGAAGAACGGATTTCCCGGAATACGTCGCGCAGATGTTCCCCTTCACGGCTCAGGCGCTGGTCTCCGTGCCGGATAAAATAGCCGCTCCACCAGTAGGAAGGTGAAAACCAGCCATTGATGATTTGCCGCCAGTAATTCCAGCGGATTTCCACCAGCGGGGCACCATAGCCAATCCAGGCGCCGCACGAACCGCCCTGCGGGTGATAGGACCGTACCAGGTCCAGCAAGCCGTCGCTTCCCCCAAGATAGGCCGTCGGATAATCCACATATCGCAATACCTCCAGCCAATTAAATGCGCCGTGCAAATTCGTGTTCAGCTGTCCGGAAAACCCGAGCCGGCCCTCCGGATCAAAACTCACCAGCTCCTTTTTCATTCTGCCGATCGCGTCCGGAATTGCCTGCATCATGAAAATCCGGTGTTCCACCCATGGAGCCATATTCTGTTCCGAGCCTGCTTCGCTGAACGTTGGCGGGCGCAACTGCGCCCAATCTGTGTATTGGCGTCTCCATAATCGGTTCAACGCTGCCAAATCTCCGTATTTTCGTTCCATCGCCAGCCGGAAGGCAGCCAGACAGTGTTCGGATTGGCAGAAATCGTGCACGGTATTATAATACCCCAGAGAATTCTCGTCGCCGGAATAATAGGTAAACGGGAAAGAATCGGAAACCTTTTCGACCATGCTTTTGACATCTTCGCTCATTTTCTGCCAGTAAGCCGGATCACGCAGACAAGGATCGCGAACGATATCCTTGAGCTTATTCGAGTAAACACCGATCCTGTGCATCTCCATGGGGGCAAAGCGCAATCCTTTCCGCATGGCTGCCTCTGCCTGGGCACGCCCCAGCTCGGCCGATTCGTGCCTGATATTCCCCCCTGTCTCCACAGTGAAGCCGATTTCACTGAGTGTACGATCGGCATCCCGGTTAAACCAGGTGTGGCTTCCATGGGTCCAGACGACAAAATTGAGGGGTTCTCGCTCAGGCGGCTCGAGGGTCAGTGTGCTTTGCCGCTGATCAACCAGGATTCCATCAACGCTCAAAGTGGCCAGCAATTCTGCCAAGGGCAGAAAATATTCGCAGGCTGGAATCAATTTGAATGCTTGCCGTCCTGACACTGCCGGCCGCATTTCATCAGCCAGAACCCGCCCATAACTGTCCCGCAGCTGCAAACGCAGCTCCCCTTTGCCGAGAACTTCGACTTCCCCGCTGACTTCCGGCTGTTTTCCGCGATGCGCATAGCGCTCCAGCTCCAAGCGCAGCAAGGCATTCGCGCCACGGATGGTTTTCTTTGCTGTTCCCCAGTCTGCACCATGCCCGTCCAGCGCAACTCGGACATTGCAGAAATAATCCCCATTTTTAAGCATCCGCTCAAGGGGCAAAGAAAGCTCGACCAGGTTTTCCCCAGGAGCAACCTTTCCCTGCCAATGCAACTCAGCCACACCAGTCTCTCCGGGAGCATCAAGGCGCACTTTGACCTCAGCTGCTCTTTCCCGCTTTGCTTGTAAAATCATCTTCAGCTTCTCGTCAACCTGAAGACCTTCCAGCTGCAAATCGGATTGACGGCCAGCTGCTTCCCGTAACAATCTGCCGTAAAACGAAAAATAGTATTCCCAATAGGGGATATCATCCAGTGGAGGTTTCTGGAGCCAGGGCGTCAGTGCGCTACACTGTGTCCAGCGCAAGCCAGCGTTGATCAGGCGATATTTGATCCAGTACACCTTTCCCGCACCATATTGCCGCAGTTCCACCTCAGGTGCAGCAACTGGCAGGCTGGAAAAGGGAACTCCCTTGAAAATATCCGTTGCGAGTGGTATTTTTTGGGTATTGCTGAGCAAGGTGGGGAATTGGTTATCATGGGAGATATAGATCAGAGGAGTGCCTGCTTCCACCTTTGCCAGCAACTGGTTTCGCGCTTCCTCGGGCATCGCTTTCTCGAAAGTTCCTGAAAGCAATATGACTTGTGGCGCTTTGCCCAATTCACGCAGCAGACGTTCGCCGGGTTCAGGCACCGGCCAGGAAAAATACTGATGCGGCCCGAATACATGGGGATGACTTACCTCGACTAGGCTGAGGGCTATCGGGAAACGCCTGGCAAATTCAAACATCTCAGCACTGGAATTGGCATTGACTACCGCCAGCAATGATATCTCATCAGAATCAGCCAGCCAGCTGATGGCTTCTCCTTGAAAATCTTTGTAAACAGGAATCTCTTCAGCGACCGGCGCAAAACGCTGCAGTTTTGCCTCAGTGGATTTTGGGCGATACTGGGCCGGAGCAAAGCCGCTTGCCGCAAAAGCCTCGACGGCCACGGTAAAGCGATAGATATAATCCTGCAACGGATCAGCCAATTCAGGGTGTTGCTGCGCATTAGCCAAACCTTCCGCATAGGAAGGCAGCATAAAAGGCAGCGAAAACCACTCCAGCGTCGGAACCAGCAGGCTTTGGGTCGATGTCGCCGGATGATACGAATAAAAGAGCTCCAGGCAGGCAAAAGGCATAAGCAGGGCTGCCCCTGT
>JAAZIZ010000008.1 GCA_012800565.1 Lentisphaerota bacterium | reverse complement strand
AATCCCCCCGCCAGCGCCGCCGATGCCCAACTCTGCTCCGGTTGCTCACGGTCCAATTCAATGCTGTGCGAGAGCATCGCAGGCAGATATAAATCCCGCCCCCACGCGGAAAGAACGACAAAAAAAACCAAACATAGCAATCTGCCTATCATAAATTGACTCCTGAGGTTGGATATGATCGATTGCTCCAGCGGGAACACTAAGCCGAAGCAGCCGCACTGCATTCCGATGCTGAAGACACACCGCCATAAAAATACCTCCTGGCCAAAAATTTGCAAGTAAAATTTCTTTTCTCGACTATATTATAGCGAGTGTCATTAACTTCTTTTTCTCCAGGATTGGATTCATGACAGCCTCAACCATCCCTTCATCGCTGGAACTGCCCGGTTTTTCCACCAACCACCTCACTGTCTGCCCTGAAGAGCAAAAAAAGCGCTTGCTGCAGTTGCTCAACGCAAATAATTTCTACCAGCTGGATTTCTCCTCGCCTTGGCTGGACAAGGTATTGCTGGCCTACCAGCAGCCCCACCGCTATTTCCATACCTTGGAGCATCTGCTCTCGATCTGCGAGAATGCCTGCATCACTTGCGTCCAGGATGCTGAAATGCTGTCTAAACTGCTGTTGACTGCCCTGTTCCATGATGTCGTATGGTATCCCCAGGGCAACGACAGCGAAGACCTCTCCGTCGAAGCTTTTGATTATATCCTCGACAACTATTCCGTCCATCTGCCCCCTGAAGTCTGCGACGAAATCCGGCAGGCCATCCTGTCCACCAAATGCCAGGACAGTATCAGCGAGCTGGCAAGCCGGTTCCATGACCTCGACTGCCAGATCATCATCCACGGAAATATGGTCGACCTGCTGGCCTACGAATTTCAGATTTTTCGGGAATTCCAATACCTGAACATGGTCGAATACCGCCAGGGCCGCAGCGCTTTCTTCAATCGCTTCAGCAAACGCTTCCCGGAATGCCGCCAGGCGATGCAATTCCTGATTGATTACCTGGAACGGCGCCGTCCCAGGATTGGCATCTACGCCGGAACCTTCAAGCCTTTCCATATCGGCCATCTCTCCATCCTGGAAAAAGCCGAACAGATGTTCGATAAAATCATTGTCGCGGTCGGTATCAACCCGCAGAAGAATATCGAACGGGACCGGCAAATCGAAAAAGTCCTGCCCTTCCATGAAGTGGTGTACTTTGATACCTTGATGGTCGACCTATTGGAACAGGAATCAGTTTTGGCGGACGCAATCCTGGTCCGCGGACTGCGCAACGGCTACGACCTGGACTACGAAATGAATCAGCTCTGCTTCATGCAGGAAATGCGCCCCGAGACCCAAGTGGTGTACATTCCCTGTGACAAACATCTTGAGCACATCAGCAGTTCCGCCCTGAGTGGACTCGCCCGCTTCCCGGTGCATGGACGCGACAGCATCTACTATCCCCACAAATATCAGTATTACCGTCAGCCTGTATCCGTTACTTTTCAGTGAAATACAGCCGGCAAACCGGATCAGGACATGATTCGGCACTCCTGGCCTGTCTCAGAGCCACAAGTCAGCAATTACAAATCACGGAGAACAACAAGAATGTCCAACGGCTACCAGCATATTGTCCTGGATTACTACGTCGCGAAAATGCGTGCCCTGCGGCAGCAACGCACGGCTGAACTCAATGCCATCCAGACCCGTGAGCAGGCTCAGCTCTATCAATGCAAAGTCCGCCAGGCGGTAGCCATGGCTTTCGGCCCCTGGCAGCCTCTGCCGGACATGGGAGTGCGAACTACCGCCACCCTGAACTATGACGGTTACAAAATTGAGAAGCTGATCTTCAATAGCCGGCCCAATTTCTGGGTCACTGCGTCGCTGTATATACCGGCTGATTTGCAGGGCAAGAAAGCTCCGGCGGTACTGGGAACCTGCGGTCATGCCGAAGAAGGCAAAGCCTGCGATACCTATCAGTCTTTCGCCATCCGTCTGGTGAAAAACGGCTTTATTGTGCTTTTGTATGACCCCATTCAACAGGGCGAACGCTACCAGTACACCGGCCTGACCCCACAAGGCGGATACCCCATGCCAGGACTCTGTGCAGCCCATAATTTCATGGGCCGCCAACTGGAACTGCTGGGAGACAGCTTCGCCGCCTGGAGAGTCTGGGACGGACGGACTGCCCTCAGCGTGCTGCTGGCCCGCCCCGAAGTGGACGAACGATACGTTGGCGTGACCGGCAATTCCGGCGGCGGGACCCTCAGCGAATGGCTGTGGTCCTGCGATTACCGCTTGACCATGGCAGCGCCCAGCTGCCACCTCACCACTTGCCTGGGAGACCTGGAAAACGAACTGCCCCGCGATGCCGAACAATACCCGCCGCAAATGCTGGCCGCAGGACTGGAATTGATCGACCTGATGATCGTCCGCGCTCCCCAGCCGGCAATCATGCTGGGCCAGAAATACGATTTCTTTGAACGACGCGGCTTTTATGAAGCGGCAGCAGAACTGCAGCGCTTCTATGAAATCCTCGGCGCCGGCAAAAATGTCTCCGTGTTCATGGGCCCCACTACCCACGGCTATTCAGAGCACAACCAGGAAGCTATGGTCGATTTCTTCTGCCGCCACAGCGGTAGAAGCGCAACCAAGGTGTCGGTGCAGCCAGTACCGGAAAAAGAGCTCTTCTCCTGCCCGGATGGGAATGTCATCTCTTCTGGCTCCTGCAGCATCAATAAACTCATCCAGGAACGCTCTCAGGCTCTGGCTGCTGCCCGCCCTGCCCTCGCTCCGGCAGACCTGCAGGCCAAGCTGAGCGAGCTCCTGCAGATGCCGCCGCGCGAGGGAGTACCACACTTCCGCATTCCCCGGGCCCGGCTCCTCAATGTCGCCGGCAAGGACGTCCCTTTCGCCCGCTATGCCATTGAGACCGAAGAACCGGGCATCCGGGCTTTCATACATAAAAATGTCCCCGCGGAATTCCTCCAAACCCTGGATGTGCAGCAGGAAGCCTGCTTGTACCTGCCCGACATTGCCAGCGACTGGGATATCACCGGTAACGCATACCTGCAGAAACTGCTGGGCGAGCAGGAAGTCTATGTCACCGATCCACGGGGGATGGGCGTATCCCGCCCTGAAGACCGCGAAATAAATGACGAGGCCGCTTTCTTGCAGGCCTACGGCATGGACTACATGTTCCATGGTTACGGCACCATGTTCGCGGAAAGCTACCTGGGGCGCAGAGTCTACGACGTCCTGCGCGTCATCGACTTGCTCACGGCAGAGGGCGCCAGCACCATCACCCTGCATGGCCGCGGCCAGGGCGCCATCCTGGCCTTGTTTACTGCCCTGCTGCATGAAAACGTCGCCAAGGTCTACCTGATTGATGCTCCGACATCCTATCAGGAATGGATAGACGACCCCCTGTCCCGCTGGCCCGCGGCCTCACACCTCAAAGGCGTACTGGAATTCTTCGATCTCCCGGATTTGGAAGCCGCCCTGGGAGAACGCCTGACGGTGATCAGCCGCTGGAATGCCCTGCGCCAACCAGCATCATGACCGGAAAAAACGCAGAAAAGCAGGTGATTTCAGCAAATGCAATCTTTTTTCGTGTTTGCATTGGCATTTTTTAAGAATGGTTATAAATTATGTTAAGATTTGGTTTATTAACCAAACTTGTCCCAGATATCCGACAATTCCAAGCCCAAAAGGAGAGAACAATGAAATTGTGGTTCAAGATTTTGTCTTGTGCCAGCATTCTGACGCTGGTCGGTTTGGTTGGAGCACAAAACAGCACCGCCCCCATCATGCCCCCTCAGGATTCCTTGATCCCTGCACTGATGCTGAAACTGGATTGGTCCACCAAGTATGTGAACAGAGGTGTGGTCCGCAATGACAAACCGGTAACCCTCGGTACTGTGGAATTGGAATTGGAAGGCCTGTATGCCGGTGTCTGGGGAGTCTATGACTGGACTCACGCCCATGACCGCAACAACGGACGCATGAATGACGACGACTACGGATGGTATGAATCTGAAAGAAAATACCGCTTCGAAGAATTTAACTACTACGCCGGGTATTATTACACTTTCGATGATGTACTCGGACTTGGACCGCTGACCATCGATGGCCGCTGGACTTATCTCTATTACCCGACCGTGCATGAACTCAATTCCGCCGAAATCGCACTGGCAGTATCCCTGGACGAAATCTACAAGACTGAACGCCAGGGCGTGGCAGCTAAGCTTGCCGCAGTCTATGACTACGAATGGGAAGAGACCTGGATGTGCCTCGGCGGCGCATACACACTGATCCTCGACGAAGAAGCAAAATGGGAACTGGTAATCAACGCCGACCTGTTCTGGGGAGATGCCGCTTACCTGCGTAACTTCTGGGACGAAGGCGGGCCGACCGAAGGCAACGCTTTCACCAACGCCGTCTTTGGCGCAACTCTGAATATCCGGGTCGCAGAGAACTTCGTGATTGCACCCTACATGAACCTCGCCTACGCTCTGGATGGACGCGTCCGCGATGCCATGCGTGCTAACAACTACAATAACCGCCAGGCTTTCTGGACCGGCATCAAAGCCAGCGTGGCTTTCTAAGCAGTAGTTCAGTCGTTCTGATTGTTCCGCTTTGGGCGGCTTTTGCTTCTGCGAAAGCCGCCCATTTTTTTCTTATTCCAGTCCGTCACCCGGACTTCTTCTATGCCTAAGCATACCTGATTCCCCGGATGCATTTATATTCGGATGACCACCAGCACCGGCAACAATTTATCGGACGGCACTCCGTATTGGCGACGGAACCTGGCTATTATGTGGCTCTCGCAGTTCCTCTCGCTGCTTGGGTTCTCTCTCTCTCTGCCTTTTGCGCCGTTCTTTATCCGTATCTTGTTGGGCGGTGACGCAGACGAGGCACAGGTCCGTGTCTATGCCGCCATTTCTGCTGCGCTGTCCAATGTCTCCTTTGCCATAATGGCGCCCATCTGGGGCGTGCTGGCAGATAAATATGGTCGCAAACCGATGGTCTTGCGGGCAAATTTCGGCGGTGCGCTCATTGTCGGCCTGATGGGTCTAAGCCCCAATGTGCTTTGTTTTATGTTGCTCCGGGCAGTGCAGGGGATGTTCACCGGCACCATGTCCGCATCAATGACTCTGGTGGTGAGCTGTACCCCCCAAAAACGCCAGGGATATGCGTTGGGAGTCCTGAGCACCAGTGTGTTTTCCGGTGATATGACCGGGCTGTTTATCGGTGGGTTGCTCGCTGATACCGTTGGTTTCCGGACATCTTTCTTCTATGCAGGACTGGCCTTGGGGCTCTCCGGGCTGCTGGTGCTCTGGTTGGCAAAAGAAAACTTTGTCCGTCCGGTCAGCGTTAAAACCCCCTCGCCGCAGTCGCACCTGACTATCAATTGGCAGAATTGGCGTTGGCTGCTCAAACCCGCCATGCCCCTGTATATAATGTTTATTTTCTCCACTATCGCTCGTTATCTCGACAATACCCAGTTCGCGCTCTTTGTGGAAAACATGAATGGTGGCAAGGACATGCCCGGGGCCTCCAGGCTGACCAGCTGGGTGATGTGCATGGGCAGCATCGGCGCCATGCTCTCCGGGGTAGTGCTGGGACGATTTGTTGACAACCACCCCAAAAAAGTGGCTAAATTCAGCTGTCGTGGTGCGGCCTGCTTTATGGGTATAATGGCCATCCTGCCTTACATGCTGCAATCTCTGCCCAGGGTGTCAGTGATGGGTCAGGACACGACTTATGCTGTGCTCTGCCTGCTGCCGCTGCGTTTTCTGATGATCTTCTGTTCTGCAGGCCTGGAACCAGTCTGGAATACCTGGCTCTCCAAGATAACCCACCCGGACCGCAAAGGCATAATGTTCGGTTTCGCCGCCACCGCCCGCTCCATCGGCTGCGTCCTGGCCCATCTCTCGGCCGGCGCTCTGGCCTATTTCCTCGGTGTGCGCAGCATTTTCTTTGTCGGCCCGATGCTGTTCCTGCTGCTGATTCCCCTGATCAATCACTACGAAAAAGATATCTCAGCCCAAATTGCCAACCTGGCCGAAAAACTGGGCTACCAGTCCAAAGACCATCGCAATCCGATGGGCCGTCAAGCACGTTGAGGCATATATCTCCAAGTCGTGCGGATATGTTCGCCCGCCGGGTTCCTTAGTCACTTCTGCCAACCAGCAGCGCCCAAGCCAGCAACATCCAGGCCAATGGCCTTGCCGACAGCACAGCTTGTCTGTCGGCTAGACTTAGAATGATTCTGCGTAATAGAAGCGCGAATGGCTGCTGCCGTACATCTGCTTGAAAGTCACCGGTGCGACATGGTAGTCCGCCCAGAGAGCATTGGCTTGATCGCCGGGATGCCGGAAAGCCATTTTCTGGGTTGTGGCAGGGTCCTTGCTGGCATTCATCGGGTACTGATTGGCGCCGGAATGCGTGCTCATGCCCAGGCCCAGGGCATCCGCCGCATAGATATATTCGCTTGGCCCCCAATTCTGCCGGGCAGCTACTACCCCACGATATTTCAGCTGCGCGGGCCGCCACAGCCAATGGCAAGTCAGCGCAGTGCTGAAATAATAATTCGGAAAATAACTGTTGTTGGTATAGACGCTGTTCAACGGTCGTTCAGCATCGGCGGGGCAATGCATGAGTGGTGGAGCATAGATCGGGTTGCGCTTGCGTGCCTCATCCTCGTAGCGGGCAATATACATCCCCAGGTAGGTCGTGCGCATATAGATTAATGATGTAATTCTACAGCAGTTGAATCCATCGTTGTCATTTTCGTACATCGCGGCACCCACACCGAACTGCTTGAGCTGATTCATACATTGGGTGCTTTGGGCTTTGGCCCGGGCCTTGTTCAAGGCCGGCAGCAGCATTGAGGCCAGTACCGCGATGATGGCAATGACTACCAGCAACTCAATCAGAGTGAAAACACGTCTGTGCATCATTTTACACCCCCATAAACAAATTATTGGTGACGTCTTGAAGTTGGGACCTAGGGGAAAGAGCTTTACTTTCCACTAGTTTTCGATTTGCTAATCTAAAAATTCTTT
>JAAZIZ010000007.1 GCA_012800565.1 Lentisphaerota bacterium | reverse complement strand
GGCCCCGGGATCGCCTTCGTCAGCATTGCAGACCATATATTTGATGCCCTTGGGCTGAGCGGCTGCAAACTGCCACTTCTTGCCGGCCGGGAAACCGGCACCGCCACGGCCGCGCAGACCGGCCGCCAGCACCAGATTGGAAACATCCGCAGGCTTCATTTCGGTCAGGACTTTGGCCAAGGCCTGATAGCCGTCCTGGGCGATATAATTCTCCAGATTCTCGGGATTGATGCGCCCGGTATTGCGCAAGGCGATGCGGGCCTGCAGTGCGCCGAAAGTATTCTCCTCGTCTTCGGGATAATACCAGGTACGCTTGACCTGCATAACTCCCTCTGCGGCTTTATCCAAGCCGGCAGACAGAATAGCGGGAACCTGCTCAGCCTTGACGCTGCCGTAAATGATTGATTTGCCGCCGGGGCCATTCAGCTCAATGCTGGGCTCGCAGTAGCACAATCCCATACAGCCGACATCGACTACTTCGTATTTGGCAGACAGGTTTTGGCTGGCAATCGCATTGCGAATGGCTTCTCCGACCGCTGCGCCGCCGGCGGCCAGGCCGCATGTGCCCAGAGAGACACGGATTTTAATCTTATTGCCACCATCTTTTTTGCAGATTTCGGCCTTGAGAGCTTTAAGTTCAGACAGAGTCTTGATCATAATCTGTGGTTCCTTCCTTTTCAATCCTTGCAGTCAGCAATGATGCCCTTGACCATGGTGGGAGTGACTTTGCCGTAAACACGGTCATTGACCATCACCACCGGAGCGAGGCTGCAAGCGCCGACGCAACGCAGTATGCCGAGAAAGAAGCGACCGTCGGGAGTGGTCTCACCTTCCTTGATCTTCAACTGACGGGTGAACTCCTCCACCAGTTTGCCGGCGCCCTTGACAAAGCAGGCGGTACCACAGCAGATGTTGATTTTGAAACGGCCGATGGGCTTATCGGTAAAATAGCTGTAGAAACTGATCACACCATAAATTTCTGACCGGGTAATCTTCAGGCGTTCGGCAATCACCTGCTGCACTTCACGGGGGAGGTAGCCGAAAATCCCCTGCGCCTTATGCAGGGTCTCAATCAGGCAGGCACGATTGCTCTCCACATCATCGCTCAAAGGAAGTCCATCCATGAAAGATGTCAGGCTGGCAGTCTTTTCCGGCTCTAACCGGAGCAGTTTTTCCAGAGCACTTTCCTTTTGTTCGCAACAGCTACAACTCATGATACCTCCACAAAGATAATAGGGACGAGAAACCGCTTCCGGCAGCAGGCCCTGCCAAGATACGGACAGAAAAAACGCAGGAAGAATTTACAATGTATTGCCTAAACGATTTTTTGCAAGTAAAATCAATGAAATACCAACATTCCAGAGCGGCGGCGGAGATGGGGAATTGCATAGGACGCAGGGGACGTATGAATAACAGGGCAACGGGACCGGTAAGCTGAAATCGCACCTCCCATTGTCCCATTATCTCAGCCATACCTCCCATTGTCCCATTATCTCATCGTCTCATCCATACGTCCCATACGTCCCATACGTCGCATACGTCCCATTTTTAACCTTCTCTACAGAAAACCCATCAGATTTTTCCGGTAAAATCGCGAACAGATTTGCGAAACTGCAAAGTGGTGTTAGATTATAGCAGTGTCAGGAGAGAATCGGGTCGATAACTGGGTTACAGGATGACATTTTCTCCGGGACGGTCTTAACATTTATATTTCCCTTTGCCCCGGCTGAATGTTCCTCCTTCCCTCCCTCCTCCTCTCTTCCCAATTCAGCCCGGGGCATTTTTATTCCAATTATTTTTCCCAGCGCCGGGCGATTTGCGCACAGATACGCTCTGCGGCTTCGTCTTTGGAGAGCATGGGCAGTTCTTCTTTTTCGCCATCTGGGAAGAACATAGTTATGCGGTTGGTGCGAACCGCGAATCCGCATCCCGGTTCACGGATATCATTGGCGCAGAGAATATCGCAGTGCTTGCTTTGCAGTTTGTGCCGGGCGTTCAATTCGAGGTCGTTGCTCTCGGCTGCAAACCCCACCAGGAAAGGCCGTTTTTCCTGCTGACCGATAGTGGCCAGGATATCCGGCGTGCGACGCAGCAGCAGCCGCATACCCTCCGCTCCCTGCTTTTTGATTTTTTCTTCGGCATAGGTATTGGGCGTGAAATCGGCTACCGCAGCGCATAAAATTGCGACTTGGGTGTGGCCGATTTCCGCCAGAGTGGCATCGTACATCTCCTGAGCACTGCGCACCGCCAGGGGCCGGATATTGGGATGGTCAGCGACCGGATCAGCCAGCGGCCCATGAATCATCGTCACCAGCGCCCCCCGCCGGGCGGCAGCCAGAGCCAAGGCCTGCCCCATCCGGCCAGTCGAGCGGTTGGAGATAAAGCGCACCGGGTCAATATCCTCGATTGTAGGCCCAACGGTCAGCAGCACCCGCACGCCGGCGAGTTCCTGCGGGATCAGCTCCGCCAGGATGGCTTCCAGGCAGCGTCCCGGCGAGGCCAGGGAGAGTTTTCCCATCGCTCCCAAATCAGAGACGTCGTCTGAACTGGGCAACAGCAGCTTATGGTGCTCCTGCAATAATGGCGCGAACAATTGCTGCATTTCCTCCGGTTTATCCTCCGGCAGCAGGGCCGGAGCCAGCAGCCACGGGCAGCTGGCAGTCTGATCATTCTGCAATAGCAGCTGCAACAGCCGCCCTGAAGCCGGCGCGGCCAGGCGGACATCGGCCGCCTGGAGGTCCTCTTCGGTCAGGCTTTCGAAATCGCGGCAGGGCTGTCCGGAGTAAGCCGCCCAGGCGGTGATACTCTGGAACAGCAGCGCCGAGGCAGTCGGGAACACCCGTACCTTCAAGCCGTGCTGCCTGGCCTGGCGCAGGAATTCCAGAGTATGCACCAGCACGGCCGCCCCATCGACGACAAGCAGCACCCGCCCTGATATCTTGCCTGCCACGGCAGTTACTCCTGATCCAGCTTCCGCATATATTCCAGCCCCTCCCGGCAGCGGAATTCTGCCGGCAGCTGATCGCGATAGTCCTCAAGGCTGATAAAACCCTGGTAATTGAGCTTCCGGAGCCAGCGGAACAACTCGGGGAAATTGTAGAGTCCGCCTGCCAATGAGCTTTTTTCCCACTTCCAGGCTACGGTGCCGTTTGCATCGGCCTCCCCGGCCACAGGATAATGACCAGCGACATGGCAATGCGCCAGGTAATCACCCAGCAGCTGCAAAGCGACCGCAGTGGTTTCAAAACCATCCCGTACCATATTGTTGGGGTCGTAGATAAAGCCGACCTCGGCGGGCGAGAAATTGCTCAGGATGCGGTAACCCAACGAGGCGCTGGAATGAATGGTGCCGCCATGCGCTTCCATAATCAGCTTGACCCCTGAGCCGCGGCTGAATTCCAGGCAGCGGGCGAACCCGGCCACCGTCTCCCCGTAGATGACTTTATAGCGGTCTGTATCCTGGCTGGTGAAAGCGGCCGCCGCGCCTACCCGCATCGCCCGGGCCCCGCAGGCGACTGCGCCTTCCAAGGCACGCTTGAAATCCTCGAGTTCAGTACAGCGCATATACGTGGCCAGGGACGGCAGCTCCAAACCATAATCACCCAGTACCTGACGGATTTCCCGGGCCCGCTCCGTAAGGTTCTCCGGATTGAGGTCGTTCTTATGCACGCCCCAGAAGCCCGGCTTGCCGTTCTCGGGATTACGGCGGACGCGCAGTTCGATGCCGTCATACCCAAGGCGGGACAGCAACTGCGCCTGCTCCGGCAGGGTGAACTCCGGCAGACTCACGGTGGTAACGCAGTACTTCATGGCTCACTCTCCTTATATAATTCACAAATAAAAGCCGGCCGCACAGAATTCGGCCTGTACGGACGGCAGAGAAAGACGGATGCGTTATTCAAGAGAATCAGCCCCCGGAACCAGGCACCCAGGTCGTGTTACCGAGATCAGGGTCGGTTGCAAAGACATCGCGGATCAAGGCTGATGGTTGTGACCAATCCATATTGAAGTGGTAATTGGCGGTGTACCAGGCGTCGGACCCGTCGGTTTGTTTTCCCTGTCCGGTAATGCCCTCGACATGGTTGTCACCAAACAGCACATTGCCGTATTTCAGGGTATGATTCCGGTCCTTGTCCCGCACCATGCCCATTTCGGAATTGTAATCTGTGGTGGCCAACCCGGCATAATACAAGTAACTGCAATGAGTCTCGCCGAAAGAGTCAAGGTCATTGGCCTTGGTGTCCTTGGTGCTGCGGCAAATGAAGACCTGGGGGGATTTGAGATAATCAAAGGCCCAGAGGGTCTTCAAATCTGCGGCGTCGTGCGCAGGTTCGTCGCCATACACCGGTGTCACACCGCGGTTGTCATTGCTATACATCATAATGGCCAGCCCGATCTGCTTGAGCTGGTTGATGCAATCGGAGCGGTTGGCCGATTCGCGCGCTTTCTGCAAGGCAGGCATCAGCATCGCGGCCAGGATGGCGATAATGCCGATAACCACCAATAACTCCACCAGAGTAAATTTCCTCATCATAAAAACTCCTTTATTAGTATTCTGCCAGTGACATAAAAAATCTATCTTGTATTGGTTTGAAACGCTTGAAGCACAGTTTTTATTGAACTGTCCAGCCGGCAAAGCGCAAAAAGCTCCTGCCGGCGGCAGCTGCAGTATCAGGCGATAAGCCCGGCCTTGTGCGCCAGGTGCCGCTCATGGGCATTCAAGGGCAGACCCGGCAGGACGCTGCCGATTTTATGCGGGAAGTCCCAGCGCTGCAGCACAGTCGCAAGGTAAATGCGGAAGACCGGATCAGCCCGGACGAAGACCTGGGTCGCTTTCAGGCAGGCCCGCAACTCCCAAGCCGGGTCTTCGGCGATATCCCGCAGAATCTTGACAATTTGCTCCCGGCAGGACGGATGACGCTCGCCGATATTGACCAGTGCCCCCAGAGCCTGGGTATGGTATTCGAATTTATGTCCGATGTCCTGGTCTCGCAGGATATCTGCCAGCAGTCCGATTGACTGCGCATCTGCCAGGCGCCCCAGCAGATATACCGCGACGTAGCCACGAGGGTGATTGTAGCGACGGCTGTTCTGGGGGGTGTATTCATCGCGTTCCAACGCCATCCGGCGCAAGTCCGCCAAGCAGCACGTCTCAGCCAGCAAAGCCAGGGCAAAAGCCGCGTGACAGCGCAGATTCGAGCCCGACTCTGCTGACCGGTGCCATTCACGCAGCTGCGCCCGCCGGTCGCGCCGCCAGGCCGACCAGATGGCGCTGCCCGGCTGATCGGAAGACAGACCCTGGCGGATTTCTTCGTCCTCCAATCCCCAGACTGCCAGATTCTCCGCCAGCGGGGAAGGAATCTCCGACATCCGGGCCGCGAGTTCCGCAAACGGCACTGCCATCAGGTCAGGCTGTTTTTGCCGGCTGGCCAAGGCGGCCAGAATACCCGCGGCCTCGCCGATGCGCCCAATATGCCCGTTCATGCGAATAGCCTGCCCGAGGTCATGGTCCACTCTCAGATGGCTGCCAGCCAGCAGCAGTCCGTTCTTACCGGCCGGGACGAGATTCCCGCGGTATATCGGGAACCAGAGCTCGGTCCCCCAGGCCGAAGCGACCAGCATCCAGTCCTGGAAAGCGGTGCTCTCCAGCGCCATATCGTTGACATGGGTATCCAGGTTGCTGTGAGCATAACCGATTATCTCCTCATCGGGCAGCTTTCCGGCAAAGAAATCCGGCAAAGTCGAGTAGGTCCTGGTGATTACATGCACGCCTTCACGGATTCCCACGATATCAGCTGGGGCCAGCTGCCGGCACTCCGCAGCGCTGTAATCTTCAGCCAGATGCACGGTGATGGCCTCCAGCAGAGTCTGAGAATAACTCTGCGGGTCATACTGATCAATCCGGCCGGCATCGAAATTGAAGGCGTGCACGTCGAGCCCTTTCCGGCCCAGGAAAGTATGGGTGAAAGTATTATACAAGCCGTCACTCTGCCGACCGCTTTCCACCTTACAACCGGCCAGCAGGGCCAGCGTGCCTTCGGCCGTCGCATCGACAACCACCCCGGCGATCGCGCTATGACAGCCGGAAGCTTCCCGCCAGCGCACCCCGCGCACACACGATTCTTCCTGCAGGAGCTCATAGACCACTGCGGCATAGACGATCTCCACCCCGGCAGTCAGCAATAACCGCTCCAGGACGAATTTACGGGCCTCGACATTGATACCCAGGCCATGCTTGGCGGCGTATTCGCTCACCAGCTCTTCCACCTCAGCCGTCAAACCATAGGGCGGGCGGCCACCATAATAGCCGCGGATACCGCCGCCGCTCTGGGTCCCGCCGGGGTAGGTATTGCGTTCCAGAGCCAGCACCCGGGCACCCTGGCGGGCAGCGGCCAGGGCCGCGATGGCGCCGGCAGTACCCAGACCGACTACAATCACATCATATTGCCGGGTAGAAGAATCCGTACCGTTATGCAATGCTTCTGGCATTATTTTACCCTCCCTTCACAGATACCGCGGTCGAACGCCAGAACGGGGTTGTCATCGCCAGGCCAGGAAAAAGACGTGCCCAGCAGCAACAGGTGCGATTCCCGCAAGGATGCCGGTCGCTGGTCCCAGGCGGCATGGAAGCGCTGCCGGGCCTCCGGCCAGGAAGCTGCGCCGGGCATAGACAAACTCAAGTACGCCTCACCCGCCCGGCAGGAGTTGCACAACCGGAATGGACCGTAGCTGCCATCCGGCAGCTGTTCCGACAGACTGAGAATGCCGGTCAGCATTTTTTCCGGCGCGGTAGTATCCGGCAAGGCATTGATGACTCTGCCGGCGCGAATTTCCCGCAGACCATCCACGCCGACTACCCGCAGGAGATCGTCACGTTGCTCAATTACGGCGCAGGAGAATTCAAGGTCCAGATTATGCTTTTGGCAGCATTCGCCCAGCACCGGCGAGAAGGCAGCCACCTGGGCCTGACCGGCGTCATTCACGGCGCCGCGCCGCAGCAATTCCGCCCGCAGAGCCTGCGCTTCTGGACTCTGCACCGGGCGGTCCCAGCCGGAACCCGGCTGCAGGGCCAGGGAAAATTCCGCTCCCGGCAGGATGGCAGGTTCCAGGATTTTAGCTCCCGTCAAAGCGAGTGCCAGTCCGCAGCCATAGAAGCTGGCTCCGATGATAATGGTGTCATAACTTTGCATGTGCTCATTCCTGGAAATCAAGGTTGAACTGACTGAAGCGCGGCTGTTTACACAGTAATATAATTGCCGACTCGAAGTTTGCACCCGCAAAGCAAAAAATGCCACTGCTGCTGCGCATGACCGGCATTCATTTGCTGCCATTGAGGCTCAAGCTGGAGCGTTTTAGCTGATTTCTCCGCTGGGCATCTTCCACTCCCGGGGTCTCTACCCAGCTGCTGACCACCACGCTGCCGGACGCACGCACTAAATCAGCAGGAACACTGATTATGATGCTGACGACTTCGCCTGGAGGGACATTGACGAAAAGCTCTTTGCTGACTGCATCGGCAACCGCAGTATGCAACAGCAGCTCGGGCAGGATTTCAGTGCCGGTATTCTGGGCAGAGACCTGCAGGTGGATATTTCCGTCCCGATTGCTGTTCTGCAGCAGGAAATGCCCGGCAGCCGCAGCATCGTATATTCCCGGGGTACGCCAATTATCAAGGCGGCGGGCATTTACTACCCCGTGGCCGGTATAATCGTCAACACCGGCCTGGCCGGTGTCATCGCTGGTGGCCAGCAGCAGCTGCACCGCATCCGGCGCTGCGATACCAGGATTGGTGCTCAGGAAATTCGCCAGTACGCCCACTACGCACGGCACCGCTGCAGAGGTGCCGGAAAAATATTCCCATCCATCCTCGCCGGCGGCCGCCTGCAGTCCGACTCCCGGTGCTGCCAGGGCGATTGCCGAGCCTTGATTGGAAAATCCGGCATGCTCGCCGGCGGCATTGACGGCTCCTACAGCGAGGACTCCGGGATATGCTGCCGGATAAGCCACCCGTTCACCGCCGTCATTGCCAGCGGCGGCGACCAACAGTACCTGGTTCTCGCCGGCATAGCGGACTGCAGCCGCCAGGACTGCATTGCCCTCCGCCGCAGCCAGACTGATGGAGATGATATCTGCGCCACTGTCAACCGCCGTGACGATCGCAGTCGCAAGCTCAAAAGCACTGCAGCTGCCATCCGCCCCCACCACCGGCAGGCTGAGCAGGTTCACTCCCGGCGAAATGCCATTCTCACCGGCGAGGATTGAAGCCACTGCGGTGCCGTGGCTGCGGTCAAGTTCCTCAGCCGATGCCAGCAACCCAAACCAATCCTGAGTCACGATATTGCTGCTGTTCAGAGACGTATGATTGGCCAGGGGAGTATCCAGCAACGCAACCACGCAGCCGGCTCCGCGTTCAGGGTTGGAACTGTCCACACCAAGGAATTCCAGGTAACGGCGGCCAAATGCCAAACCGGCATAACCATCCCATTCAGGACGCTCCTCGGGCCTCTCCGGCAAATACAGACGGATATCGGTGCCATAGCTGATACGCTCGTTATCCTGCAACAAACGCTGCAATTCACTTTCCCGGAGGCGGATTTTCAGGCTGCGCAGCTGTGGCAGAACCGCCAGGCTGCGCTCCAGCAGCTGCTGTTCCTGCAGCCATTGGAGCAGCTGCAGGTAATCCGCGTTACTTTCGGCCAGGAAAGTCAAAGCCGGCGAATCATCCTCAGGCAGCGGGGCAAGCCCTGGCAACGGGCCGGATTTCGCGTGGGGAGGAAGCGCTGTCAGCTGCGCACGCGGCTCCGCAACGGGTTCAGCCGGTCCGGAAGCCGTCGCCTCCATCTCCGTCAGCGGCAGCGGCCGGGAGAAAAACAACCCCAGCAGCAAGGCGGCGAGGAGCACCGCCAGGATGGCATACAATAAGCTGGTGTTTGAGGTATAGTCCACTGCGGCTCCCCATGGCTATGCGGCTGAAATTATTCTGCTGCGGGCAAGCGCCGGTGGCGGCTCATTCCAGAATCCGGCGCAGTGAATTGCGGTGTATGCCCAGCTTGGCCGCGGCGGCGCTCTGATTGCCGTCGCATTCCCGCAGAGCCCGCCGTGCCAGCGCCCGCTGCAGCTGGGCCGTGGCCTGCGCCAGGCAATCCGGGCCGGTCAGTGGCAGTGATTCGACATAGCGCTGCAGTTCGGCGCGAGACTCAGGCGGGGGGCTCTCTGCTCCGACCGGGATGCTATCCGGCAGATG
>JAAZIZ010000134.1 GCA_012800565.1 Lentisphaerota bacterium | reverse complement strand
TATTGAAACTTTTAATATTTTTCAGAAAAAAGACAAAAAAAACGCCTTTGCGAACTGTTTCGTCGCAAAGGCATTTACGGTTATGCTTAGATATTAGTGCGAACTATTTCTGATTCTTTGATACTGCCCGGTGGTTTTTTGCCTGGGACAATGGGACGTAGGGGACAATGGGACAATGGGAGATGCGATTTCAGCTTACCGGCCTCATTGTCCTGTTCACAGGTTTCATAAGTCCAATGCGTTGCCACTTTTAACCTGCTCTACAGCCCCATTACATTGTCATGGTAGGCTGCGATGACTGTCGCAACTGCAGCTTCGAGACCGTGGTTGTTGTCGATGGCTGCATCGCGGATTTGCCGATACAGCGGTTCGCGTTCTGCGGCCATGCGGCGCACGCGCTCCCGGTCCGTCGACAATGGTCGTCCAGCCTGCACGGGTAATTTATCCACCTCCCGCAGGATATGATAGATAAAGCCATTCTGGGCCAGGTTATAACGGTTTTCGCTGTCCAGGATTGCCCCGCCGCCGCTGGCGATGACCAGATTGCTGCGCTTGCCGGCGGCCGCGACGGCGCTTTTTTCCCGGCGCCGGAATCCGGCTTCGCCTTCGCTGGCAAAGATTTCCGGGATGCTCATTCCGGCCTCTGCGACCACGGCTTCGTCCAAGTCCAGGAATTCACGTTGCAAGGCCTGCGCGACTCTTCGGCCGATGCTGGATTTGCCGCAGCCGGCCATGCCCACCAGCACGATGTTGACCGTCTGGCTACGGACTGCGGCGCAAACTTTATGCACCAGCGCCTCCTGCTGCTTTTCCTGCAGAAAATATTCCATCGCATAGAGGGCCTGGGCGACGAGCATCTTCAGGCCATCGCCGTAGGCCAGTCCCAGGTTTCGGGCCTGCTGCGTCAAACGCGTGCGCATAGGGTTGTAGATCACATCCAGCACTCCGCGCAGCTGCCGGAAAGGAGTCAAATCCAGCAGGCAGTCAGTAGTATTGGGATACATCCCCACTGGTGTGGTATTGATGATGGTCTCGGCATCGGCGTGCAATTCAAGCAGATTGCGGTAATTCACCTTCCCTTCCCGGGAAACAATGACTATTTCACGGGCGCCATGGTCGCCGACCACAGTCCTGGCAGTCAGTGAAGTCCCGCCCGAGCCCAGAATCAGCACCTTGGCAGCGGTAAAATCAATGCCGGCCGCCCGGGCCATAAATAAGAATCCGTTATAATCAGTATTATATCCGTGTCGCCTGCCCTGGCGGTCCCGAACGATGGTATTGACGCAGCCGATGCGGGCAGCCTCGGGGCTGACCGAATCACAGAGCTCCAGCGCCAGTTGTTTATAAGGGATGGTAATGGTGATGCCGTCATAGCGGTCACTCAAGATGAAATCCCGGGCGGCCTCGGGCTCGAACTCCAGCAGGTCGAAGTCATAGCGTCCGAATTCGCGGTGAATGATCTTGGAGTAGCTGTGGGTCAATTTGCGGCCGATGGTAAAATACCTGGTCATGGTATTGCCTCTGTCTGCGTGAAACCTGAAACTCCGGCGGCGACCGGCAGCAAGAATGCACTTCCTGCTTTTTTCTGCCCGGTCAGGGTGATTTTCAGTTCTGGTAGGTCTTTGCCTCCAGTGCGAGGTCCAGCAGTGCTACTGCCAGCGCGGCTTCAACCACGGGCACTGCCCGCGGAGCGATGCAAGGATCGTGCCGCCCGCGCACCGCCAGCACCGCCGGAGCCTTGGCACTCAAGCTGACCGAAGCCTGCTCCCGGGCGATCGAGGGGGTGGGCTTGATGGCAAGTTTCACGATTATCGGCATGCCGGTGGTAATGCCGCCGAGAATTCCCCCGTGGTGATTGCTGACCGTCCTGACTGCTCCCGCGGCATCAATGGTAAAGGGGTCATTATGCTCGGAACCGCGCAGTTCTGCTGCCGCCATACCGTATCCGAACTCAATGCCGCGCACCGCCGGAATGCCGAACAGTATTGCCGCCAGGCGGTTCTCGACTCCGGCGAAAATCGGGCTGCCCCAGCCGGCCGGGACTCCCAGGGCGGCAGCCTCAATGCGTCCACCCAGCGAATCCTGCTGCGCCAAGGCCTCCTGGATCGCCTGCTGCATCGCCTCTCCAGCCGCCGGATCAAGCACTGGAAAAGACGCTTTGCCGGGGGCCAGCAACTCCTGCACCGTCAAGCTGACCGGCTCAAAACTGCGGTCGTGGACGGCACCCACGCTGGCCAGATGGGCTCCGACATAAATGCCGCGGCGCTCCAGGATTTGTTTGGCAATGCCTCCGGCCACGCACAAAGGAGCAGTCAGACGGCCGGAGAAATGCCCTCCACCGCGGCCATCCTGGGCACCATGATAACGTTTTTCGGCGCTGTAATCTGCGTGTCCCGGGCGGGGCACATCGCGCAATGCGGCATAATCACTGCTGCGGGTATCGCTGTTGCGGATCAGGGCTGTCAAGGGACTGCCGGTAGTGCATCCATCCAGCAGTCCGGACAGAAATTCCGGTGCATCGGTTTCTTTTCTCGTGGTTGCATATTTACCCTGCCCTGGTGCGCGCCGGCGCAAGAACTCCTGCAGAGCCGGCAAGTCGATTTGTTCTCCCGCCGGCAGTCCCTCCATGACCACGCCAATGCCAGGGCCGTGTGACTCACCGAAGATTTGCAGATGCAAAAACTGTCCCCAGTCTGATGCCATACTGTTTCTCCATATTGAACAGGTGTTCCCGTCAGACCCGGCATACCTGGCCGTGACGCTCGCCCAATAGCGAGCCGTGGTCTCGCCCCGCCTGGCGCCAGCCGCCCGCCGAATCGGGCCATAACTGCGGTCAGCGGCAGCATCGGAGTATCATCCCGCTGATAGTACTATAAATGGCAAGGCGCCCTATTACCAGTTCAGAACCGGAAATTGCCTGCAGGCGATATTTTTCAAGCTTTATTTTGATGCGCCCAAAGAAATGGACTGACGTTACATCTATATTCTAATATTTATTAATTTTATCGTTGCGTTTGACTTTCTGTGTTCATGCTGATATCTTTATGCATTACATAGAATTGCGGAATATATAAGGAAGTGAATAAATCATGAGAGTCAGTAAGAAAAATCTGCTTGATTTGGTAAAGGTGCTCTCTTTGTCTTCGGCTGTTTTTCTTAGTGGGTGTGGTGGAGGGCTTACG
>JAAZIZ010000133.1 GCA_012800565.1 Lentisphaerota bacterium | reverse complement strand
GACTTTGCATTCAGACCGCGACGGCCGGCGCACGTTGGGCAGCCGCCAGGGAGGAGAAAAAATCTTCAACTGCGGCGCCTGGCTGAATCTCGACGACCAGATGGGGGTGCTGTCACTGTCCGGAGCGGAGTTGTTCCTGCACCATCCCGCAGCTGCTCAGGTGGTAATCGGCAAGCCGGCTGCGGCTGCCGCTGGCGGCTTGCTGTATGCGGAGGAGGTCTGCTGCGGCGCCTGCCAGGTTGGTGCTCTGCGCCTGTATGAACGCGCCCAGACGCTGTTTGATATTGCGTATGCAGTCCGGGTTGGCTGCAGTGCCGAAGAAACTTGTACCTGGCAGAAAGACAGCGCGGTGCTGCCGCCGTTGCCGGCTGGAACTGGAATCCGGCAGGCGCGTTGCACTGGCGCAGACGGCAAAAATTATACCTTGTGTTTCAATATTGGCAGTGGGCTGGACTGGGTGCGCACGGCTGCTGGCGTTCAGAGCATTCCGCCGTTGCAGACAATACTGCTGGCAGAGTAATTGCGCCGCAGGGGAGTATAAAAGCCTGCCCCCGGTTCTTCGCCTGGAATGAGCCGGGGGGCAGGTTGCATATATGACTACTGAAACACTGCGCTGCCGGCAGATATTATTTAGCGGCTGGAAATACTTTCCCGAGACCGAATTTCTGCGAGCATCGTTCGTATTCCTGCAAAGCCTGCGGCTGCAGCCTCTGCAGGTTTTCGATGCGTTCCGCTCCGCCGGGATGGGTCGAGACCCATTGTTCAATCCGAGAGGGGTTGCGCCCGCTGCTGAATTTCTGCCAGAAGCTGATGGCTGCGGCGGGGTGATATCCGGCGCGGGCCATCAGGATCAGCCCAATGCTGTCGGCTTCGTGCTCATGCTTGCGACTGAACGGGAGCATTACTCCCAGTTGGGTTCCTACGCCATAGAGCGTCTCCCAGGCGCTGCCGGCTCCGGCGGAGCGCAGCCCTTGGGCGCCGATTTGCTGCAGCTGGGACCAGCTCATGCGCTCTCCGCCATGGCGGGCCAAGGCGTGGGCGATCTCATGTGAAACAATGGTCGCCAGTTCCGCTTCGTTGGCGGTGAACTGGAAAATACCGCTGTAGACCGCGACTTTTCCGCCCGGCAGACAGAAAGCGTTGGCCTCATTGCTTTCCAGAACTATGAATTCCCACTGGTAATTATCTTTGCCCGCCACTCTGCTGATTGCGGTGCCGACCCGCTGCAGGGCTTCATTATAGGTCTTGTTGGTTGAGCGTTTATATTCTTTCTGGTATTCTGAATACGCAGCCGCGCCCAGGTTATTTTCGTACTCCTCAGAAGTAAGCAGCAATTGCGAGCGTTGTGATACTGGCACTGTGCGGCAGGCGACGCAGAGAAGAACCGACAAGATGCAGGTTGAGATGATTTTTCCAGGCATGGTATATAGTCGCAAGGGGTTGAAATGTCAGCCGGTAAAACACCCCGGCGTGAAATAGCATAAAACTAACTTTGGTTATATAAGATAGCATCTGGTTTTGCATCCTGCCAGCAGAGTATCGTAATCGGTCACTGTACAGCGTAACGGGTTCTGATTTTGGTGGCATATTACACCAGGAATCTGGGGTTAAGCCTTCCTTCCCCCTCCCTCCTCCCGCGGAGCGGGAGGAGGGAGGGGGAAGGAAGGCGGAGGGTGGATGGTTCTCATTTCCCAGGGTAGGCCGCACAGCGGCCAACCCTGGGCTTTGAAGATGGCAACCCCGTTGGGGTTGTT
>JAAZIZ010000132.1 GCA_012800565.1 Lentisphaerota bacterium | reverse complement strand
TATTGAAACTTTTAATATTTTTCAGAAAAAAGACAAAAAAAACGCCTTTGCGAACTGTTTCGTCGCAAAGGCATTTACGGTTATGCTTAGATATTAGTGCGAACTATTTCTGATTCTTTGATACTGTTGCATGGGACGTGTGGGACGTATGGAACGTATGGAATGTATGGAATGTATGGAATGTATGGGACGTATGGGACGTATGGGATGCGGGGGGCTTATGAATAGGACAATGGGACTGATAAGCTAAAATTGTACATCCCATACGTCCTATATGTCCAATACGTCCCATTGTCCTATACATTGCCCAGCTGGATAATCTTTTCGGTTTCGCTTTGCTAAAAAATGAAACTGTAATATAGTAAGAGTGATTCAGGGCTTTACTTTCAGGGCGCATTATTGGTCACGCTGTATTTTTGTTTATTGAGGTCGCAATGCGCAAATGATATCAAGAGGCTAATCAAAAGGAGCAGAACATGGACATTGACAAGAAGCATTTCACCGGTGGCAAGACCGAGGGTGGCATTACCAGTTCGTATGCCACTGAAGACGGCGTGACTCTGAAAGTCCCTTATTCTTTCAAGGGTACCATCTATGATGATGCCGAGCGGGCAGCAGTTTTGGCAGCCATGGAACAAGATTCTCTGACCATGGGGCCCAAGACCCAGGAATTCCAGAACAAATTCGCGAAATACCATAAGGTCAAGCATGCTTTTGCCTGTTCCAACTGCACGACCGGCATGCATGTCATCACCCAGCTGTTCGATATCAAGCCTGGGGATGAGGTCATTGTGACTCCGAATACCTTTGTGGCGACTTCTCTGGTCATCCTGAAGGAGGGGGGGATACCGGTATTTGCCGATATCGATCCGCGCACGTTCAATATCGATCCTGCTGATGTGGCCCGCAAAGTCACCAAGAAGACCAAGGCCATCTACGTCGTGCATTACGCTGGTCTGATGGTTGACATGGACCCGATTATGGAGATTGCCCAAAAGCACGGCCTGAAGGTCATGGAAGACTGTGCTCACGCCATTGGTGCTACTTACAAGGGCCGTTATGCCGGCAGCATCGGTGATGCCAGTGCTTTCTCTTTCCACTCCCTCAAGAACATTACCACTTGTGGCGAAGGCGGAATGATCACCACCAACTGTGACAACTATGCGGCCGGAATCCAGAACCTGCGCTGCATGAATAACACCCAGCCCTGGGACCAGTCGGTGAGCGAATGGAAGTTCGGCGACAAGATCACCTGCAAGAAAACCTCGCCCCTGGAATACTGGCTGCCGGCCCACTTCGATGTGATTCCCTGGAATGGCCATTGGGGCAGCAACTACCGCATGAATGAGATTCAGGCTGCAGTCGGCTGCTGCCAGATGGAGAAATTGCCGATGCTGACCGAGAAGCGCCGCGAAATCGGCCGCAAGATCAATGCCGGCCTGGAAGGCGTCAAGGGTATTGAGACTGTCTATGAGCCCGAAGGATACTACCACGTTTACCATCTCTACACGCTCTGCGTGAACGAGAAAGAGCTCGGCGGCAGCCGCGATGAGTTTATGCGGGTCTTGTATCAGGAGGAAGGCGTGCAGGGCATCCTGCATTATCAGCCCACTTTCCATTTCACCGGGCTGCAGCGCATGGGCTATGACCCCAACCAGTGCCCGCTGTCCAGCGAGTTCTTCTACAAGCGCGAGCTGAATCTGCCGATGCATCCCCGCCTGACTGAACAGAATATCGAAGACATGATCAACGGCGTCCGGAATGCCGCCGCGAAGGTGCGCAAGAGACACTGCAAAGCCTGAGCCGGGTGGCCGACAGAGCATCAGTCGGAGCCATAAAAAACCAGCGGCGGCAGAAAGAATTGAATTTCTTTCTGCCGCCGCTCTTTTTTGCCTTTGCGCTGTCTGAGCGCGGTGGCTCAGTCGAAAGCCTCAGGCTGGATGCCGCAGCCGCGTTTCAGCACTTCCGGGTTGCGGGCGAAGAAGTCGGCGAAAGTCAGCTCGGCGCGGTTGTGCAACTCGGTGGCTGCTTCGCGTTTGAATTTTGACCAGTTCTCGGTCTGCTCGGCTATGCTTTTGTAGGTGACCTTGAGTTCAGGCAGCAGGACCAGGTCGGGATTGGCGAAGAACGAGGTGCGTTCGCGCTGGAGCCGTTCCAGATAGACCGGGTAGGGCACCTGTTCGCGGCCCAGGTACTGCTGACGGTTCTCGCTTTCCTGCCCGTTGGCGATATTATAGCCGAAAAGCGGCTTGTCGCTCTCCGGAGTTCGCATATAGAAGCAGTTATTGCGCTCAATCACAGTATCGAAATTATGCACATAGAGCACCGGGCAGAGGCCTTTCATATTGAGATTGTCGGTCACCACATTGTTTTCGAAGACGGCTTTCTCGCCATTGTAGTTAAAGATGGTGGTGCTGCCGATGAAGCCGATAACGAAAGTGCAGTTGCGGATGACCAGCTCATCGCAGCGTGTGAAACGCAAACCCTCATGCCCGCCCAGTTTGGCGCAGTTGACCAGGGTGATGCGAGGGGTGTTGGCGGCCGACAAAGTCCAGGTGCCGATACCGCCCAGGAGGATTCTTGAGAGAGTAATGTTGCTGGAGTCGTTGATCAGGAAGCCGTAGCTGGGGATGCCATCTTTGGGGCGGACCACGGAACCACCGAGGTGCAGATGGTCAAAAATCAGATTGTGCTGGTTGTTGATGACCACTGCCCGGGGAATGTAACAGCCTTCGCCACCAATGAAGATGACTTTCTCGCCAGGGGCACCACGGAAAGTGATTGGCCGTTTGGGGGAGCCGCTCACGGGTACTTCCAAAGTCTCGCGGTATTCACCGCCGCGAATCAGCACTGTATCGCCGGGGTGCGCCAGTTCGGCTGCCCGGCTGATGCTGCGGAAAGGCCGCTCTGCGCTGCCGTCGGCCTGGTCGTCTCCAGTCAGCGCGACATGCAGGGTGCGCGGTTCCGGGTCGGTTGTGGCGGTGGTGAAAGACTGTACCGTGGTACTGGCGCTGCGCCCGCGGTGGCGGCTTGATACCGATTGATTCGAAAATTGCTCGCGGGCCTCAGCCTGGATGTCAAATTTATAGAAGTACTTTTGGCCTGGCTGCAGGCCGGTCAGGCCGATATTATGATATGCTTCAGCGCTGTTCAGGGTCAATGACTCGGAGCATTTCTCGTCGCGGCCGTATCTGAGGGTGCCGGTGAAAGGCAGATTGGCGAAAATTTCCAGATTGGCGGTCTCGCTGGAGACGGTGGCGGCGCGTACCTGGCTGGCGGCCAGCACGGTCGGGCGCGGCTGCCGGCGGTAGGGGCCGATTGGGAAGCCATCCGCTGCGCGGCCATTGAAGAGATAGGAATTCTGGAAAGTGAAATTCTGGCCCATGATTGGTTGAGCGACGAGAGAGCGGCTCTCCTGTTCGGGCCGGGCTTCAGCGCTGGGGTAGGCGTTGTAGTCGCTCCAGCCGCAGTCCTGAATTTTGGCGGCGGTGAAGACGTTGGCGGTCACGACAGCATTCTCGCAGGCGCTGATGCTGGTTGGCCCGGAAACACTGTGGGTGAGACGGAAGTTTTCTGTTTGGCTGGCTTGCAGGGTCTCAGCCAGGCACTGATTGATGCTGACGGCACTGCCGCCGGTGATACGCAGAGCTTGGACTGCCAGGCGCTCCAGGGTGATGTTGCGGCAGTTTTCCAGCACAATGTTGCCTTGCAGCTGGACGGGATACAGGCCCCGCCCGCGCAAAACGATATTGTTGCGGTTTTGCAGCACGATGTCACCTTGCTGGGCATCGACGAAATATACCTCGCCGCCATCCTGAAGCCGTGCCAGTGCGGCCGGCAGCGTGCCCAGGGCGCTGGCCAGGGAGCGTCCGTCCGCCTGGTCATCCCCGCCTTGCTTCAGGAACAGCAGGGTCGCGGATTCCGGTTTCGGGGCGAACTGCTTGGTGAAAGCGCTGGCCTGCCCCTGCGGCCGGAAATCGAAATTCACCGGGTCGGCGAAATCGCGGTCGAGGTCGATATCCGGGTTGTTTCTGGCCAGGATATTATCCTCCTGGTAGTCTTCGGGGAAATCGACGGAGGAGAGGACTACTGAATTGCGCATGGTGCCTTTGCCGCGGATATGGCTGGCGTTGGTGGTGATGCAGCGGTCGATGAAGAAGTCCGGGTCCACGAAAGTGGCTTTGGTGCGCAGGGTACCGCAGCAGATGTTTTCTGCGAATTTGAAGTTGGTGAATTTGCCGCTGTAGACGCAGACATCGTGGTAGTGGTTGTCGGCGCCGATGCAGCCGCTGATGCGGCTGTTGCCCGAGGGACCGAAGATGCAGATTCCGCCCGCGGAGTAGTTGTACGGGGTACGGTTGCCGAAAGCCCGGCAGTTCTCAATGGCGGTGCCTTGGCTGTGGCTGCCCACCCCGATGCCGTAGCCGTTCAGAAAAGCCGAGACCTCGCGAATAACCACATTTTCCCGGGCGGAAGTAATCATTACTCCCCAGCGGGTGTTGTAGTACGAACCGGAGATACCAAAAAGCTTGGTGCGGGAATTGAAGCCGGTAAGCACCAGGCCTTCAATCGTCAGGTTGCGGACGCCCTCGGCGGTGGAGCCGGCATGGAAATGCAGGCCGGTGGCATTGATGGTCGAGATAGTCAGGTAATGGCGGTCGGGCGCCTCGCCGTCGCTGGTACGCACATAGAGCTGGCCTTTGGCTTCGTCATAAGTCCAGGCGGCCAGAGATTTTGTCAGCTGAATCAGATTGGGGACATATTGATAAATCAGGAATGAGTCCCGCTCATTGACTGCTTCGGGAATTTCCGGCCACGGACACATCCAGATTCCGGTTTGGGCTTCGCTGAATGCCGGCGCATCGACATCGCCGCGCAGTACCGCAGTGCCGGGGATGGCGGCCCGCAAAGTCACTTCACCGCGGCCGGAGCGGAAATTCTCGTGGTACTCTCCCGGAGCTAAGATGATGACATCGCCGGGCTGATAAGATTTCTGGGCTGCTGACAACGAATCGTTGCCGGGGCTGACCTGGAGTTCTGCGGCTGACAGCAGGAGCAGCGGGAGGAGGAGGAGAGAATACAGCAAGCGCATCATGATATTATCCCTGGTTTGAGTGGCTGATGCTCCGTACCGGCAAGAACAGCGGCAACGGATGAATACAATGATAATATAACTCCGTATTCCCGACTGTACTCCCCCGGCGGAAATTTCCGCCGGGGGGTTCCCAGGGCGGTGGCGTGGTCAGAAATCGCTGTCCTGGTCGCTGCTTTCTTCCACAAAATCGCTCATCGGGGGCCCGTCATCGGGTGGTGGCGGCGGGGGAAAATCCGGTGGTGGCGGTGGCGGCGGGAAATTAGGTGGCGGCGGGGCATATCCCTGGGCATTGTAGGCATAGTTCTGCGGGTTGCCGCCTCCTGTACTGTCGCGGCGGGGCAGGAACTGCACGTTTTCGGCAGTGACTTTCAAGCGGCTGCGGGGCTGGTTGCTGGCTCTGTCCCTCCATTGATCCAATTTCAGGCGCCCCTCCAGATATACCGGTGCGCCCTTGCTCAGATACCGGCTGCAGGTTTCCGCCATCTTGCCAAAGGTTTCGATGTCCACAAAACAAGTCTCCTCCCGGTCTTCTCCCTGCGCGGTGCGGTAACGCCGGTTGATTCCCAGGCCGAATTCACAGATAAGCATCCCTGAAGGAGTGGCTTTGCTTACAGGATCGCGGGTCAGATTGCCCATCAACATCACACGGTTCAAAGTGGCGGCCATGGTGCTTCTCCTTGCTGGTACTGGTTGGGTTCAAGACGGGGAATATGCTTATGCCAAATGGCATTTTGCCCGGGCGGGGCAGCCTTGCCAGTCTTAGCCCGGGCCAATAATGCCGGAATCAGGATTTGCCTTTTTCATACATCACTGAGAGGACGATGCCGGACGGGTATTTGGCATTCAGATGGATGGTGTTAATCGCCTTGCGGGAGAGGCGGTGCTGCCCCAGGGGCTCGCCGCTGTTCGGGTTCACGTCAAAGCGGGGGTAGTTGCTGCTGCTGATATCGACCCGCAGGCGGTGCCCTTTGGCAAAGATGCAGGCGCTGGGATACAGTTCAAATTCGATTTCATAAACTTTCCCGGGCTGGGCCAGCACTTCCTGGTCGTAACCCTGCCGGAAGCGCAGGCGGAAGATGCTGTCGCTGATATTGATGGCCAGTCCTCCCGGAGCGTTCTCATCGGGAGGGCAGATATCCAGAAGTTTGACTGTGAAATCAGTATCCGCTGCACTGGTGGAGACAAAAAGGTGGGCCTTGATGGTACCCGTCAGGACCAGGTCGCGCTTCAAAGGCTCGCTGACAAAGCAGAGGATATCATTGCGGGCGGACAGCGGCAGGCCATCGCCGCTGCCCAGAAAACGCGGGTCATTGATTTGCTGAAACGCTCCTCCTGGCAGGGGCATGGCGGAGAG
>JAAZIZ010000131.1 GCA_012800565.1 Lentisphaerota bacterium | reverse complement strand
CTGCTCTTCGTCTCCGGCCTGGACGGCTTTAATCCGGAAAAACTGCGAGGCGAAGGTGCACGGATAGCCTTTTCCCAGCCGGTGATTCACAACGGTGAGCGCTGCAACCGGGTGGTTGAGCGCATTGAGGGGAAGCTGGTTGAACACCTGGTCAGCCGCGATGACTTCATGTTGCTGTTCCAGAACAACCTGACCAACTATGCAGAAGTTTTTGTCCCAGCCGGGGGACGCCCAGGGACCATCAACGAGGATAACTGGCAGAATTTCTTCCCCGACGGGAAAGCATCTTTCCGGGCCATCGTGGAGGGGGCGAATGCATACATCACGCCTGGCGCACGGCTGAAGATTCAGCAGAACGGGGTCTGGGTAGTCAAGGACGCTTCCGCCAATAAATGCGGCGTGATCACTTCTTCGTATGAAATCATCAGCGGGCTGATGCTGGATGAAGATGAATTCAAGACCCACAAGCGCGAGTTGATCAGTCAGATCATGGAAATCCTGCAACAGCGGGCCAGTCAGGAAGCGGAATGGCTATACAGTCATTTCCAGACCACCGGGGTGTTTTTGACCGATTTGACCGAAAAGCTCAGCCGGTCGATCAATGCCGCCAAGGTCGAGATTTCCGCCTTTCTGGCCCGGAATCCCCACTTCATCAGCAACGAGCTGTTGCTTTCACACCTGCCGGCGCTGTTCAAGCAGCGTTTTCCGGAACGGGTGCAGCGTCTGCCGCTTGAATACCGCCAGGCTATTGTCGCAGTCGAATTGGCCTGCCGCCTGGTTTACACTACTGACAGTACTAATATGGAGAACAAGCTGCGGCTGTTGCTGACCGCAGAAGAGAAAGCTCAGTCTTAAGGGCTCGCACAGCCTGGACTCCAGTTCTGCAGGCCGACCTTCCTCCACCAAGGGTCGAAACCGACCAACTGAAGATGATAGGTTGAGATGATGTCAGAAATGCTTAAACAACTGCAAGGGGCCTTGGCGGGACATAATCCGCTGGTATATATCCACAGTCCTGAAGAAGAACGTATTATGTGCGGACTGCGGCAGGTTGCCGGGGACTTGGGGATGGCCAGGATCAGTTGCTGGTCCTGTCTGAATGGCCTGGACGAGCAGCCGGACAGCCAGGCCCCGGCGGCAGCATTGCAGCGGGTCGTAAGCCAGGATTTGCGGGGCTTGCTGGTCTTCAAGGATTTGGCGCCGTTCCTGAACCAGCCAGAAGTAGCCCGGGCATTGCGCGAGGCTTTTTTAGATGGCCAGGACAAGCAAGACCGCGTGATCGTCTTATTGTGTGCCGAGCTGAATATCCCGGAAGCACTGAAGAAAGAGGTGCATTTGCTTGACATCTCCACTCCCGATGAGGAGGAGATAGCCGAGCTGGTGCAAACACTCAATCAGGAACAAAGCCATGCCGCCATTCCCGAGGCTGCAGTCCGGGAAATTATCCTGGCCTTGAAAGGCCTGACTGAGAATGAAATCCGCTACGTCCTGCAGCGCGCCCGTACCAGAACCGGCGCCGGTAAAGACGAGCTGCTGGATGAAATTTTCGCAGAAAAGAAAAATGTGGTCAAGAAATCCGGTTTGCTGGAATTCTCGCCCCCGCGCTGGGATATCGACTCGCTGGGCGGCCTTGACAATCTCAAGAGCTGGCTGAGGAAGCGCGAGAAGATTTTTTCCCGCGAGGCCCTGGAGGCCGGGGTGCCTATTCCCAAAGGCTTGCTGATGATGGGGGTCAGCGGCTGCGGCAAGAGCCTGGCCGTGAAGACCATTTCCTCGCTGTGGAACATCCCGATGTTCCGGCTGGATATGAATCTGGTGTTTTCCGGCATGTACGGTACTCCTGAAGAAGCTTTCCACCGGGCCCTGAAGACCATCGAAGCAGTGGCTCCGGCCGTGCTCTGGATCGATGAAATCGAAAATGCCCTCGGACTTGATGAGTCAGGGCAGCGCGTCGCATCGCATATCTTCTCCAGCTTCCTGACTTGGATGCAGGAAAAACCGCCACTGATTTTCATCGCTGCGACAGCTAACAAGATTCAGGCCCTCCCGGCAGAAGTCCTGCGCAAGGGGCGTTTCGATGAAGTATTCTTCTGCGATTTGCCCACTGCCCCGGAACGAGAGGAAATCTTCCGCATCCATCTCGCCCGCAATGGCGCCAATTTGGAAGAATTTGATTTCAAGATGCTGCAGGTACTGAGCGAAGGCTGGAACGGTGCAGAAATAGAGCAGGCGGTGATTTCCGCCCGCACCGATGCTTTCTATGAACAGCGCCCTTTCACTCAGCGTGACCTCAGCAACGTGATTTCCCGCATCGTGCCGCTCTCAGACACCATGGAGACCCAGATCAAGGCTATTCGCAGCTGGGCTTTCTCGCGGGCCACCCCAGCCTCGAAATACGGCAAATCCGCGGCCCGGCGCTGAACCACGCCCCCAGACGCCCCCGGCTGTCGCCGCCACGGGAATTCGCCTGCAGCCCCTGTAGTGGAACGGTTGCAGGGCCGCCAAATATATCTTAACATAATTCTTTCCTGGGCTGAGTTTTTGCAAAGCCATCAAAGGCAGTTATATTATCTGCTGGCTGCAGTCAGCAGCCCTGACCAAGACATAACAGGAGGCACAGCTTATGGATACAAATTTAGAGCCAGTCCCCGCTCAGGCCTTTGATCCCGAAGCGATATTGGCGGAATACCAGCATCGGAAGATGGTCGAGAGCATGATCGGACCTATTATTTCCCTGGTACTGCATGTACTGCTCATGGGCTCAGTGCTATTATTCTATGAAGCAGACGCTACAGTCACCCAAGCCTCCATCGAACTGGAGATGAAGGAACTGGAAGTCAAGGAGCTGGACCAGAAAGAACTGGAGAAACTCGAAAAACTGGAAGAGGTCGCTGAGGAAGCTGTACCCACAGTCGAGCGTCCCGATATCATCAGCGATGTGCAAGTGACCGATGTGGTCTCAGGCTCGGTGAGTGACTTCAGCGACAGGCTGGCCTCCACTGATGATGCGATGAATTTCTCCGATGTGCTGGATATCCGGGCCAACGACTCGCCATTGAAGCTGTCCTCGCTGTACGGCGGGCGCTCCAATGAGGGACGCGCCCAGCAGCGTCGGCGTTTTGGCGGCAATGATGCAACTGAGCGGGCAGTGGTTAAGGCGTTGCAGTGGCTGAAGAATACTCAGAACCCGGATGGCTCCTGGGCTCCCAGCCAGCGTCCGGCCATGACCGCCTTGTGCCTGCTGTCTTTCCTGGCTCATGGTGAGACTCCGACCAGTGAAGAGTACGGCAGGACGGTGCAGAACGCGATGCAGTATCTGATCAATCACGTCGATACTTTGCCTGATACTGCCAGCGGCACGAGGAAAGTTGAGCCTTATACCAATGGCATCGTAGCCTATGCGCTGTCGGAGGCCTACGGCATGACCAAGCTGCCGAATCTGAAGCCGGCAATGGAAAAAGCGCTGTTTCTGCTGGTTGACGGCCAGCAGAAAAGCGGCGGCTACGACTACAGTTACGCCAAGGGTGACCGCTGGGACCTCTCAGTGGCCGGCTGGCAATTCCAAGCCATGAAAGCCGGTTTCGTCGCCGGCGCCAATGTGTCTGGACTGGATGCGGCGATTGAAAAAGGCATCAGCTTCATCAAGAATGTCGCGTATTCTAAAACCAACGAGGCCCGGCCGATGGGATATTCTTCTCCTGGCGGAGGCAGTTGGGGCATGCAAGGTGCGGGAGCGCTGTGCCTGCAGCTGCTGGGCGAAGGCGGCTGCCGGGAAGTCAAGACGGTAGCCAAACTGATTTCTGATACCCATCTGCCCACCATCTTATGGATCGATCCCAATGCCCCTGTCGGTCCCGTCGCCCAGGCGATGTACTGCTGGTATTATGAGACCCAGGTGATGTTCCATACGGGGCAGAGCTCGTGGCGGAAATGGAATGAAAAATTTGCTCCTATGCTGGTCCAGAACCAGAATGAAGACGGCCATTGGGATGCACCGGTAGGGCAGAAGCCGCTCGCCAAAGGCGCGAAGAAAACGGAGGTCACTAATTATGCCCCCTGGTACAATACCGCCTTGTGCTGCTTGAGCCTGCAGGTCTATTACCGTTATTTGCCGACCTACAAAATGCCCAAGAGCATGGCCAAGGAAGCGAAAACCGCTTTGGACAGCCTGGACGATGAGCTCGGTCTCTCGCTCTGACCCCGGCTTGCCCACGCCCCGCCTCTGTTTCTGGCAGTTTTAAGCACTGCGCTCCATGATATTCCAACCCTAAAGCAAGGAAAAACCGATGAGTTTTGACAAGAGTGGCAAGCAGATGATCCGCAAGCCGGAAGGCACTGAGCAACTGTCTTTTCTGTTCGCAGGCGATTTTTGTCCCCGCGGCCCTGTTCCTGAGAAGTTGCTTGCGGAAGGTAAAGGCGCATCGATTATGGAGCCTCTGCAGAGCGTACTGCGTTCGGCCGACGTATCATTTATTCAGTTTGAGACTCCGCTGACTAATGCTGACACTCCGATCTGTAAAAGCGGACCAAACCTGAAATGCATTCCTGAGTCGATTGAGATTATGCACAGCTGGGGCGGTGATGTGGCCTTGCTGGCCAACAACCATACCGGCGATTACGGCCCGGAACCAGTAATGGAGACCATTGAAATCCTGCAGAAGCACGGTTTCCAGACGGTAGGCGCTGGCAAGGACTTGAAAGCAGCCCAGGAACCCTTGGTTTTTACCAAGCACGGCTTCAAGATCGGGGTGATCAACATAGCTGAAAATGAATTCGGCGGCGCCTTGCGGGACCAGGCCGGAGCGAACCCGCTGTCACCTTTCTACAACCTGAGGCAGATCAAGGAACTGAGCCCCAAAGTGGACACCTGTGTGGTGGTCATCCACGGCGGGAATGAGACCAATCCGGTACCCAGCCCCAGAGTCGTGAATATGTGCCGGGCTTTCGTCGATGCCGGCGCGGATATCGTGATCAATATCCATACCCATTGCCCGCAAGGGATCGAGACCTGGAATGGCAAGCCTATCGTCTACAGCCTGGGGAATTTCTATTTCCCCAATGTCTGGGCTGACACCTACGACCCCAAGAGCTTCTGGTACACCGGCTATATGGTCCGCTTCCAGGTGGACCGCAAGGGCGCTTTCAGTATTGAGGCCATACCGATCCATTTTGGCTTGGATGCCACCCGGGTAGAATTGCTGGAAGGCGAGGAGAAAAAGGGCTTCCTGGAGCATCTGGCCAAGATTTCCGAGCCGTTGTCGGACTGGGATGAGATTATGCGCTTCCATGAAGCCTGGGCGGCCGGCCCCAGCAACTATGTGGCCAAGCTTATCGCCACGGCCAACTGGAGTCTGGAGGATTTCGACAACCCGGAGAAAAAGAAAGCGCTGATGCCTTTGCGCAATATCTTTACTTGCGAGGCGCATTGCGAGCTGGTAGGGACTTGGCTGAAACTGTTTGAGCAGGACAGACTGAAACAAGCCGCGGAATTCTACCCGCAGCTGCAGACCCTGCGCGAGGCTACGTTCATCAAACATTAAACTGCAGCCGCGCCTTGGCAGGGGAGGGAAAAAAGCTATGCAACAGCTGAAAATCGGCCTGCTGCCCTTGTATCTGCAGCTGTACGACGAGGTCAAGCCGGAAGTCCGGCCCACTCTGGAACCGTTTGTGGATACCATCGCCGAGCAGTTCACGCAGCGCCAGGTGGAAGTGCTCAAGGCACCGGTTTGTCGCCTCCAGTCGGAAATCGCAGCTGCGCTGGCTTCTTTTACTGCGGCCGGGGTTACAGCAGTGGTGACCCTGCATCTGGCCTACTCGCCTTCCCTGGAAGCTGCTGATGTGCTGGCTGAAAGCGAACTGCCTCTGCTGCTGCTGGATACAACCCCGGCTTATGACTTCAATTTCTCGCCCGCCGGCAAGACCATGGCCAATCACGGTATCCACGGCGTGCAGGACCTGGCCAACGTACTCGGACGGCGTAAAAAAGAATTCCTGCTCTATGCCGGGCATTGGCAGCACAGTGATATCTTCTCGCGGGCTCTGGAAGGATTGCAGGCCGCTGCCCTGGCGCGGAATTTCCGCCAGAGCCGGGTAGGATTGCTGGGCCAGCCTTTCGCCGGCATGGGCGACTTCTCCCTGCCCATTGCCGACATGGAACGACTGCTGGGCATTAAAGTGCAGCAGTTCCCGGAAAATTTCTCGGCTCCGCTTGTTGCCGGGGAATTGGCTGCAGAAGAGGCTTCAGACCGGGAGCGCTTCGAGTTCGGCATTATGGAGCATGAGACTTATCGGCGCACTCTGCGCGCCAGCCTGCGGGTACGCAAATGGCTGGAGCAGGAAAAACTAAGCGCCTTTACGCTGTGTTTTCGTGACATCACCGCGGCCGCCGGCTGGGAAACCGTACCGTTCCTGGAAGCTTCCAAAAGTCTGGCCCGGGGCATAGGTTATGCCGGTGAAGGCGATGTGCTGACGGCAGCCCTGGTAGCGGCGTTGGCGCAACTGCATCCCGAGACTACTTTCACCGAGATGTTCTGCCCCGACTGGCAGAATAACATGCTGTATCTCAGTCACATGGGCGAAATGAACTTAAACCTCGTCCAGGGTCGGCCCTATCTGCGGGAAGCACAGTATGCTTTCAGTGCCACGGCTGCACCGGCGGTAGCGTACGGGGTCTACAAGCCGGGCCCGGCCAGCATCGTCAACTTGGCACCACTGGCGGATGAGCGCTTTCGCCTGTTGGTCTGCAAGGGAGTCTGCTTCGCCCCGCCGGATGTCGCTTCTGCAGCGGTCATGGGCTGGTTCAAGCCTGCCCGCAACCTGCCGGAATTCCTGGAACTGTACAGCCGGAATTTCGGCACCCATCACAGCGCTCTTTGCTATGGCATCAACAGCCGGCTGCTGGCCACCTTTGCAAAATTGCAGGGTTGGGACGTGGTGGAAATTTGAGACCGATGCTGTAACGATCATGCTGGAAGCACTTAACATCCGGAATCTCGCTCTGGTCACAGAATTGAGCCTGGAATTTCTGCCGGGCTTGAATACAGTCACCGGTGAAACCGGGGCGGGAAAATCGCTGATTATCGGTGCTTTGCAGCTGCTGGCCGGCGGCCGGGCTTCCGCGGGCATTATCCGCAAAGGCGCAACGACTTGCGAAATCAGCGGAATTTTCCGCCTGGACCGGGTCTCACCCGAGGTCCAGGAGCAGCTGCAGCTGCTTCTGGATGAAGGCGGTGTGCGACAGTGTGAGGAACAACGCCTGCTGATTCGCCGGGTCATCAGCGAGACTGGCAGTCGGGCTTTTGTGAACAACTCTCCCGTAACTGCCGCATATCTGCGTGACTTGGGCGAGTATTTGATCGATATCCACGGCCCCAACGACAGCCAGACGCTGCTGCTGCCAAAACGACAGCTTACACTGCTCGACTCTTTTGCCAGTCATGCCGGACCGCTGCAGGAATGCCGGCAAGCCTGGAAAGCATTGCAGGAGCTGCGGCAGGAGCGGCAAGCCTTACAAGAGGACAATCTTTCAGCCGAGGAAGTCCAGCTGTTCGCATTTCAGCTGCAGGAAATCGACCGGGCCGAAATTCAGGCTGATGAGGAAGCGCCACTGCAGGAGCGGCATCGCCTGACGGCCCACTCCCGCCGGCTGATCGAAATCGCCCGCCAGGGCGCTGACGCTTTGGCCCAAGGTGACAATTCGCTGCAGGAACAGCTGGCCCTGACCATCCGGCAAATCCGGGAACTGGCTCAAATCGATCCTACGGCTGGAGAAACTTTCCAGGAACGCCTGGAAGAGCTCTCGAATGACTTGGGCGAAATCGCCAGCGACCTGGATAATTATGCCGGCTCTCTTGATTGGGATGAAGAAGCCCTGCAGGAGATGGAAGCGCGCCTGGAGCTGCTGCAGCGCCTGAAACGCAAATTTGGTCCGACGCTGGCCGACGTGTTGTCTTGCGCCGAGCGCATACGCGGGCGTTTAGCGCGGGTGCAGGGTCGCCAGGAGGCTTTGGCGGCTCTGGCCGAACGTGAGCAGGTTCTGCAGAAACAGCACCAGTTCCTCTGCCAAAAACTGCATACTCTGCGGCAGCAGTCCGGTGAGCGCTTGTCGGCGGAAATCTCCGGGAAGCTGCAGCGCCTGGGCTTCACCCGGGCCGGCTTTGCAGTCTTGCTGACCCCGGGCACTCCGGGTCCAGATGGTGCAGATACGGTGGAATTCTGCTTCGCCCCCAATGTCGGGGAAGAGATGCAGCCCCTGCGCAGTATCGCCAGCAGCGGCGAGATTGCCCGGGTGATGCTCGCGATTAAGACCATTCTGTCGGATGCCGACCAGGTGCCGGTGCTGGTTTTCGATGAGATCGATGCGAATATCGGTGGGCGGGTCGCAGCTGATGTGGCTGTCGAACTGCGCAG
>JAAZIZ010000130.1 GCA_012800565.1 Lentisphaerota bacterium | reverse complement strand
CGACTGGCCGACTGAACCCTGAACACCCCCCCCAAAAAAACACTCCGCAGGCCGCAATTGCGGCCTGCGGTAGAGCACGACCATGCATTTTTTCCCCGGAATTACCCCTGAACAGTGGCAGGACTGGCGCTGGCAGCGGGCCAACTCCCTGACCAGCCTGGAGGAACTGCAGCAACGTCTCGCCTTGCCGGCGGACAGCCTGGCAGGTCGTCAGGCCACCCAGCAACGCTATCCGCTGCTGGTCACGCCCTATTACCTGTCCCTGGTGGAAAGCAACGACTGCCAAGACCCGATCCTGCGCCAGTGCCTGCCTGACCCGGCTGAATTGCAGGACGGCCCCGGCGAGCCGGACGCCCTGGCCGAAGAGCGCAGCTCGCCGGTCCCGCGCCTGGTGCACCGCTATCCCGACCGGGCACTGTTCATCACCGGGAACTACTGCGCAGTACATTGCCGGCACTGCATGCGCAAACGCCACTGGGGCCTGGACATGGGCAGCCCCAGCCGTTCCGAAATCAAGGCCGCCGCCGAGTATATGCGCCATCAGCCCGGACTGCGGGAAGTGCTGATTTCCGGCGGTGACCCGCTGCTCCTGCCCGAAACAGTCCTGGCGGAAATCATCGCCGAGTTCAGCGCGGTTGAGAATATCCAGATTCTGCGCTTCGGCAGCCGCCTGCCAGTGACCTTGCCGCAACGCCTGGAACCGGACTTCTGCCGCCTGCTCGCCAGCGGCAAACCTGCCTGGCTAGCCACCCATTTCAATCACGCCCGGGAATTGACCCCGGAGGCCGCCCGGGCCGCCGACAACCTCCTCCGGGCCGGCATCCCGGTGGTAAATCAGACGGTCCTGCTGAAAGGCATCAACGATACGCCGGAAGCACTAAGCGCACTCCTGCTCGGGCTGCTGCGTCTCAAAATCAAGCCATATTATCTTTTTCACGGCGACCCCATCGCCGGCACCATGCATTTCCGCACCGGGGTTGAAAAAGGGCTGGAGCTGCTTGATGCCCTGCGGGGCCGAATCAGCGGCCTGGCTCTGCCGGCTTATGCTTTTGATTTGCCCCACGGAGCCGGCAAAATCCGCCTGGAGCCTGATGTGACCCTGGGCAAAAACAGCGCCGGAGAGGTCATTTACCGGAATTACGCAGGGCTGGCAGTGCCCTATTTCTGATTCCGGGGCAGCAGCCGAGGGGAAGCAGATGGTAGGTGGCTCTTATTTCCTTGGCGCTCTTGGCGTTCTTGGCGGTTAGTTCTTCTTTATTGAACCGCAAAGGACGCAAAGGACGCAAAGGAAGAGGGAAAGAGGATGAGAGACCGGGCAGCAATTTCTTGGCGTTCTTGGCGGTTAATTATTCTTCAATGCCTGTCCACAAAGTCCACAATTGCTAAAACACCCCCTTGGCGTTCTTGGCGTTCTTGGCGGTTAATTATCCTTCAATGTCTATCCACAAAGTCCACAATTGCTAAAACACCCCCCTTGGCGCTCTTGGCGTGCTTGGCGGTTAGTTCTTCTTCATTGAAATGCCTGGCACCCGGATTTCTTCTTTTCCGAGGCTTGGGCGGAGGGCAGAAATGTATTTCAGAGCTTATAGTATATTTTGTCCAATCATCCGGCGTCTGTTAAATTATGTTCTGCCTGAGACAGCTAACGAGATGGAGAAGACGATGAAGCATACAAGAGGCTTGAGTTTGATTGTCCTGATTGCGGCCGTGCTGACCGGCCTTGTCCGTCCGATGCGGGCGCAGGAACAACCGGTAGCGCCGCCGGAAAAAAACATCTATATTCCGTACCAGCGTCTCTGGGAGACTTTCGAAAAGGACAATCGCGGCATCTTCCTGCCTTATACTGAATTCACCGCCCTTTGGCAAAAAGCATACCCGCCCGAAACGGTCAAACCGCCTTTGCCGCCACTGGACAGCTCGCTGTCAACTGTGCACGGCAAACTGCAGATTGGCGAAGACAGTGCGAGTGGCAGTATGTCCCTGCAGTTTAATCTGCATCGCCAAGGCTGGCTGCTGCTGCCCTTGCAGCTGGCTGACTGTGCCATCAGTGACTTCCAGAGTTCACAGCCGGCCCAGCTGATTTTCGAGCCTCAGAAAGGATACGCGGTCCTGCTCCAAAACAGCACTCTGCAGCCCCCGCCGCTGCAGATCACGCTGCAATTCTCCTGCATGCTCAAGAAAGCCCCCGGCCTGCACATCCTGGATTTCGCTGCGCCGCCCTGCCCCATCAATGCCTGGGAAGCGGTAATTCCACAGCCGAACTTGAAAATCAATGTCGCTGATGACGGCACGGTCAAACGCGAGCTGCCTGGAGATGACCAGCACACCCGTGTCACCTTGCAGCTGGGGAGCAATGCCCGTCTCTATCTGGCCTGGACCCCCAAGAGCGAGGGTGCCAAAGGGCTGCCGCCGGTTATCTACGCCGACAGCACCCAGAAAATTCTGCTGGAGAATGGTCTGCTGCGCTCACAGAGCCTCTGCCGTCTGGAGGTCAGCCGCTCCCCATTGCCGCAACTGGAATTGCTCCTGCCGGCAGACTGCCGCATAACCCAAGTCTATTCCGAGAATATCCGGCAGTGGAAAACCGCCCCGGGCCCCTCGGGCACTCAGCAGCTTAAGCTTGAATTCCATGAGCCGCTGCTCGGGCAGCAGTCATTCAGCCTGGAAATGGAGAAACCGTATGAACCGGGAACCACTGAGCTGCCCTGCTGGCAAGTCCCCGAGGCACTGCGACAGACCGGCAGAGTGGGAATTTTTGTCGGTGAGGCCCAGAAAGCCGAAGTACAGGAACGCCTGGGGCTAACTGAGATTGCCGCCCTCGCAACCGATTTCCAGGAAACGAGCCTGCCCATCACCGCAGCTTTCCGCTTCGCCACCGCGCCCTGGAAATTATCCTGCCGGGTGGAAAATCTGCAAGCTGCACTGGAGGCGGAAAGCGCCAGTATCTTTTTTATTACCCCTGGAGACCTTACCTATCACCTGAACTGCCAAATCAAAACCGGACCAGTCGGCATTTTCCAGACTTTCATCTCGCTTCCGGCTGATCTTAAACTTGATTCCTGCCAGGTCAGCAGCGGCCCAGACAGCGGAAGCTGTCTCAAAGAGCATTTCCTGGCCGAGGAACAATCCGGCCGGCGCGTCCTGCGACTGAGTCTCAACCGACAATGCAAGGACCTGCACATCAGTCTCCGCCTGAGCAAACCACTGCGGCATCCGGAACTGCTCACCCCGGGGCTGCCGCCGGTATCCTTGCCTCTGTCGCTGGCGCACCTGCAGGATGACAATGTACAGTCGGAATCCGGCCGGATAGCCGTCTGTGCCCATTCCAGCTTGCGTTTGACGCAAGGCAGCAGCAGTTCCTTGCATGAAACCATGCTCAGTGAACTCAGTCTCAAAGGCCTGCCCAAGGATATCCTGCCAGTACTGGCCTATCGTTACCTCAGCACCAGTCCCTTGCCGCAATTAACCTTACAAGCCGACCGCCGGGCTGCTCAGACCACGGTCAGCCAGCTGCAGACCGTGGCCTTGCTCAGCGGCAACCTGCTGACCATGAAGACTGACCTGCAGATTGAAGTCTTGTACAGCGGACGCAAACACCTCCCCCTGACCATGACGGCAGGATTGGCCCAGCGCCTTAAAATCCTCACCCGGGGCTACCGCCTTGTGCCGGATGAGGGCAGCGACAGCAAGCCGGGCTGGGAAAACTTTATTCTGCAAGGCGAGAAGGAATTTCTGGGCCGGCAACAGGTTATTCTGGAATGGAGTGAAGAACTCGGCGAGCTTCCTCCAGGCGAAAGCCGCCAAATCAACTGCCAGCAGATCATGCCCCGTCAGGTTGACCGCAGCTGGGGACAGATCGTACTGATGAAAAGTGAGATGACCGATTTGCGGGTTGCGGAAAGCCAGAATCTCATCCCCATCGACCCGCGCTTCGATCTGCGGGATGGCCTCAATCTGCCCAATGCCGCAACCGCATATTCATTCCATGGCGACTGGCAGCTGAGCCTCCTGGTCACCAGATACCAGAATGTCCCGGTCAAAAGCACCAGCATTGAGCGCGGACTGGTCCGGATGGTCAGAACCAAGAACGGCCAGACCAGCGTTCAGGCCTGCTATCTCCTGCGCAGCCTGCAGCAGCGCCTGGAGTTGCGCCTGCCCCCGCAAGCCCAGTTCGACAATGCGCCGGTGCGGCTGGGCAATCAGCCCGTGCCGCTGGAGCGCGGTGAAGAGCAGCAGTACTTCGTGCCCCTGGTCTCGCACCGGCAAGGCGAACTGATGCTGCTGGAATTGCGCTATCTGCTGCCGGAATCCATCCGGGACTTCCCCGTTCCTCTGTTCCCTGCGGATACCGCTCTGCAGCAAGTCTACCTGTCAGTGCATCTGCCCGATGATCGCGCTGTGATTGGCCGCACTGGCCCCTGGAATGATGAGAACGTCTGGGTGGTGCGCGGTCTGTTCAACGTTTATCCCCGGGCCAGAATGGCCGATGAACAGCTGCTCAACTGGCTCTGTGCTGACAGTCTGCAAAACTTCCCGCGTGAGCACCTGAGCTCTTTCGTCACCGCCGGACGCCCCATCCTGTTTTCCGCCCTGCATCCGCAGGATGACAAAGGGACCGCAACCATGGTGATCCGAACCGCACCGGTCTGGCTGGCCAAAACTCTGCCGTTGCTGCTGATTCTCGGTTTGGGGCTCTTGCTGTGCCGGGCTGCTCTGCGCCAGAAGCTTCTGGCTATTGGCGCGGGCTTGTCTGTGCTGGGAGCTCTGGCGGTATTCCAGCCCTGGCTGACTTATGCACTGCTGAGCAATGCCAGCGCCCTGGCGGCTTTCATAGTGGCCGTCGTCTGGCTGTTGTTCCGGCGGCGGGGCTGCCAACCGTGCTCTGCGCCGAAGCCTGACAACCCTCCGGACGCGCCGCCGCCACCGACACCCGCACCTGAGCAACCGACGGTCTGAATAATTTCTCCGGACGGAGGAATGCCCTCAATCCATTCTACGGGAAAGTTATGCCGTTATCATTGTCGCAATTTTCTGCTCTGCGTTATGGCATGTTTGTGCATTTCGGGCCTTACAGCCAGCTGGGACGGGGCGAATGGGTGATGAACCGGGAACAGATTTCGCCCCAAGAGTACTGCCGCCTGGCCAAAGACTTCCAGCCCCAGGCATTTTCTGCCGAGCAAATCTGCTCGCTGGCCGTAGCCGGAGGGATGAAGTACCTGGTCTTCACTACCATGCATCACGACGGCTTCCGGATGTATGACAGCCGTCTGAGCGACTTCAATGCCCAAAAATTCTGCCAGCGTGATTTCACGGCTGAGATTGTGTCTGCGGCCCGGCGGCATGACTTGGCCATCGGCTTGTACCACAGCCTGAACAACTGGCATGACCAGCCCGATGCAGTCGCCGCATTGGAAAATGCCGAACAATACCGGATTTTCATCAATCGGACGTTCCAGCGCCTGCAGGAATTGTTGCAGTTGTACAACCCCATCGACATCCTCTGGTATGATGGATGGTGGCCTTTCAACCGGGACGGCTGGCAGGCTAAACGCATGAATGCTGCCATGCGCTCAATTCAACCTTGGCTGCTGTTCAACGGACGCAACGGCTTGCCCGGAGATTTCGGCACCCCGGAACAGCACCTCTCCGTGCCCGACCCCTGGCGGCCCTGGGAAGCCTGCATCACCCTGAATCATCACTGGGGCTTCCATCGCGGAGACCATAACTGGAAAAGTCCGCTGGAGGTCATCAGGATGCTCCTGAGCTGCGGCAACGGCAACGGCAATCTGCTGCTGAATATCGGTCCGGACGGCAGCGGTGCCATCCCCCAGGCTTCCGAAATCATCATCCGCCAGGTCGGACAATGGCTGAACCAGGGCGGGCGCCAGGCTATCACCGGCAACGACCCGCTGACTTTCGGACCTTTCCTGCGCCAGGACTCTGAGCGCGGCGACTGGGATGCCAGCGGCGTCTTCACCGCCAGCGGCCACACCCTGTTCTTCACTTTGCTCTATCCCTGCGGCAACACCTGGAGCATCAGCGGCCTGGAGGCAGAAGTGCTGGATATCAGCTCACCCATCGCCGGCAGACTTGCTTTCCACCAGGAGCAGGGACGCCTGACAGTCAACCTGCCGGAACTGCTGCAGCAAACCCTCGCACCAGTTTTGCAGATCACCTGCGACCGCCCACCCGCTATCTATCGCTGCGGAGGAATGCGCGTCCCGAAGCTGGAGCATCCCCGTTACGACCCCTGCCCGCCGGACCTGCAGTATTGAGCCCTGCAGGTGCGGCCGGAGAAGCAGCCGTTATACGTCTGAATATGCCGTTTTTTGCAGCTTATGGAATTGGCTGGAAGACTTCTTTATTTGGCGCTGTTGGCGGCCAGCACCCGCAGAAAATTTCCGCCAAGAATCCTGGCGATGTCTTCATCTGAGAAGCCTCTGGTCACCAGTCCTACAGTGTAAAGTGGCCAGTTGATCCAGGCCAGGCTGCCATTGACTGATTCATCTTTATTTTTGGGAGCATGGGGGTATTTTTCCCAGTTGCCCCACCATTGGTTGCCGGTGAATTCAGCATTCGGATACGGTCTCATGTCATAGACCTCCTGCGGCCAATTATGGGCGTATTGCAGGTCCGTGCCGATTCCGACATGTTCCACGCCGATCAGCTTGGCAATGTATTCAATATGATCGAGCATCATCGCCAGATCATCACTCCCGCCCAGCATTCCGGCATAAGCATAGACGCCCACCATCCCGCCGCCGTCGGCAATCGCCTTCAGGGTTTCATCATCTTTGCAACGTATAAAGTCGAAGAGTGCGCGTGCCGCTGTATGGGAAGCAATAATCGGGCGGGTTGAGGACTTCGCCGCCTCCATTGAGCTGCGCAGCCCGGTATGGGCCACATCGACAATGATCCCTAAGCGGTTGAGCCGCGCAATAAGCTCATGCCCCAGCTCACTCAGTCCGCCGTTTGCCGGTTCAGCACAACCATCGGCGATGAAGTTCCGGCGGTTGTAGGAGAGATGCATCAGGCGCACTCCCATGCGGTACCAATCATCAATCCGGACAAATTCATCTTGCAGATTCTGCAGTTCTCCGGCTAATGGCGGCCCGTTGACACTCCAGACCACCGCAATCTTCCCTTCGTTATTGACTGCCTTGATCTCCTCCGGGGAGCCGGCTTGCGCGATGGTATCACGGAAATGCCGCAACAGCTGAATGTTGGCTGCCATGCTCCGGACATCTTCCGCGAAAGATTTTCCCTCGGCGACGGTTTGCACTGTGCATTTGATACCTGACGCACGCATGACCTCCCGGAAGCGTTGCGCGAAATCCTGATCCCTGCAGCATTCATCACGCTGCATTATTGCGATCCGTTTGCTGAGTTCGCGCTGCCCGATGTTGCGGGCTTTCAGTTCGTTCCATGCGGTCACGATGTTGTGATTCCAGTTTGCAGCAGGCAGGAAACCAAAATGGTCGGCCGTAAATAGTTCCCGGTGCAAGGCCAGCCCATGTTCGAGCTGGCTTTGACTGGGTTGCAATACCGCCAGAGCACTTTGCCAGGCTTTGCGATGATTGTCGGAGATAAAATTCATTTTATGACTGCTCCTTTTCCTATTGCTGGCGAGCCTTCCCGCAACCTGAAATCACCTTTTTCATAATCGACGAACATCGGATCGGCATGTATGCTGTTTTTGTCCCAACCGGTAAGCTGCTGCCATTCAGCCAAGGTTTTGCACCACTTGCCGCCTTGGATTTCCCCCAGAATTCCGCCGGCAGGGTGTTCCGGGATTGGTGACCAGAAGACATTGCCGTCACTGATGACCTTGCCCTTGGTGCTTTGCACCAGCAGGGCCGGATTGCGTTTGTCATTGACGCAAGGACGCATAAAGATATTGTCGATGATCTCCAAATCCCCGACAGCCCAGAAATTAGTGCTGAAGATAGCGGCATCAACAATCGTGTTGTTGCGCACTTTGATGTTGCTGCCGGAGATGCTTATCGGATAATCTCCGCCGCAGCTGATATTGTTTTCCAGCGTGATATTCACCCCGGCGCCGCAAAAGAAAAAGGGGCCTGCCATCCAGGGGAAATCGGCCTGGCAGTTGCTGACCGTGATGTCATTGGCCCGTTGCATCCGGATTATGCCGATGCGCCTGGTATCCTCCGGGTTGGCAAAGACCAAATCCGTGATGATGATATGCGCTTTGCCATCCAGGTTGATTAACGGGGCGTAATAGCGTCCACCATCAATCACCGCGCCCTTTTCACCCACCAGAGTGATCGGCTTGCCGGGAAGCCCGCTGCGGATGGGGATAAACTGACCTACATGCCGGCCGGCCGAGAGTTTGATCACATCGCCGGGAATTGCCGCTATGGATGCTTCTGCAAGAGTCATTTTGCCGGGGGCGACTTCGAGAACTTGTGGTTCTCGCATCTTTGCCGCAGTGGTGAAGCTGCTTGTGCCGGAGCGTTTTTCTTCGCCGCGACGGCCCGTAAAAATGGCGCAGAATTCATATTCGGTATTTGCCTTCAAGCCAGTCAGGCCGACGGTATGAAAAACCCCTTGATTCGTTGCCGTCACCAATTGTTTTTTTCCACCGCTCTTAGGCCAGAACTCGACTGACCCGACCCCATCGTTGTGCGGAGTCTCCCACAGAATTGCGGCACCGTCACTCTCAATCGCCGCGGCCCGCAGATTCTCCAGCTCAGGCTCAGGAAATTCTGCTTGCGGCAGGACTTCCTTGAGTTTTTCGGCCTCGAAGACAATTTTGTTTTCCGGGTTGAAATCTTCGCGTTTCCGGACATTATTCTGGAAGACGACAGGCGTGCCGGCAAAGTTGTCCTCCCAGATGTCGTATCCAATGCCGCTCCAGGCGACTTTGCCGCCGAAAAAGTTGTTGCGGATGGTTACCGGCAATGGCGCGCTTTCAGCATAAAACCTGCCACTCAGGATATTGTTTTCGAAGCGGCTTTCCGGGACTCCCGGTTTCCAGCGAAAAGAGAGTTCGTCATCGAAGACATTGCCGATAATGTGGTTGCGTTTCAGCTGTTCGCTGCCTCCGTACTGACTCATGGCAAAATTGGTTACGTATGGTTTGAGTTGCCGCTGTGTTTGCGGGCTCGGGCCGAACCAGTTTCCGGTGAAGAGGTTGTCGTGCGCCCGCCCCATCACCATCACGGTGCCGTAATAGCCATTGGCCAACCCGCGATTGCCGATAAAAAGCGATTTCGAGGCACCGTCAACAACCAGGCCATTTTTATGGTTATGGTAAAAAGCGCAGTTTTTAACCGTAATATGTTCTGCCACATTTTTGTCATAGGGTCTATTCATGCGCATGTATATACCCTCATAGTAATGCTCAAAAATCAGGTTTTCGACATGCACATAACTGCCGTGAATCCGCAATCCGATTCGCGACCTCACAACGTTGATGCCGACCTGTCCGATGGCGGCAAAATGCACCAGCAGGCGTCCTGCTTCATCATAATAATATGTACCAGGATGTTGCAACGCAAGTTCTTCCGCATACACCCGTTGCAGCTCAATCTGCGAGGGCGATTCGTAGATAATGAAATACCAGGGTTTTGTTTGCAAGTGGAATTCGAAGACGGCAGGCGCAAGCGGTTTTTCCGGGAGCGGCATGAATTCGGAGCCATACAGCACCACTTTGCTTCCCGGCATGCCCATGATGCGAATCGGTGCACCGGGAATGCCGCTTTGCTCCGCAAAGCCGATAGTGTTGTCTTCTACATTTATCGGGATTTCGCTTTGGAAATATCTTCCCTCGGCAATCAGAAGAGTATCGCCGCTCCGCAGCTCCCTGGCGCCGCGGGCAATCGTCCGCCAGGCTGTCTCGAGGGTCTTTCCATCATTCTGATCATTGCCGGCGGTAGAAACATACAAGGTTCGCGCGGGATTCTTCATTTCCCCTGCACCATAATCGATCGCCTCTTCCGCCATCACAGACGACAACACAGCAAAACTTGCCAAGAACAACACGAGTTTCATTTTCGTTTTTCTTCCTTGATGCATTATGCAGAATAGTATCAGTTTAATGATTATGGCCAGGGTAGCGAGAGCGATAAGAATCGCTCTCAACACTCCCAGGTGTCCCAGCACAAAGCCCGCCTCAGCCATGGTATGGCCTTTCAGCTGCCCGTTGGATTTCCTGACTTCGTCCGCAGGCATTGAATCGCAATATCTCAGCCGGCAAATAATGTATCCCGCTGCAGGCGATAAGCAAACAGAGAGGGATATTTTGACCGGGACAAAAAACACAACCAGCGGTAATGGGGGCACTATTATGCAGAGCAGCGCACGGGGGGCGAGTACAGGTATCGTCTTCCGACCTGTCCGACCCGTCCGACTTGTCCGACCTGTCCGACCTGTCCGACCCGTCCGACTTGTCCGACCTG
>JAAZIZ010000129.1 GCA_012800565.1 Lentisphaerota bacterium | reverse complement strand
CAGGTCGGACAGGTCGGACAGGTCGGACAGGTCGGACAGGTCGGACAGGTCGGACAGGTCGGACAAGTCGGACAAGTCGGACAGGTCGGACAAGTCGGACAGGTCGGAGTGCGCTTTCAGCGCTTGTGGTTGGGGTGGCCTCGTACCCAGGGCGGCACCCGCCAAAGCCGGGATAGTGCTGCACCGGAGGTGCGGCACCCTGGCAGTAGGTTGTGGCGCTTCTGGCCTGGGGTTTGCGCTGTGCGCTCGCCCCAGATGAACCTTTGTTCCCGCCTCTGGCGGGATTTGTATTTTCTCTTTAACATAAGCCTGGCAAGGAGGGTTTTTTATGCGGAAGCATATCCTCATGACTCTGTTTTTGCTGTTGCTTTTTGGTGCTGGCGGTTGCATACTGTCGCTGCATTCGCCGTTCAGGCCTGAAGACCTGCAGTTTGATAGTGCCCTGGTCGGGAAATGGCTGGGGCAGGATATGGTCTGGACTTTCACTGCCCTGGATAAGCAGAACGGCAGATATATCCTGAAGACAGAACTGCGAGAACAGCCGCCTGGTGAGTTCAATGCCTCTCTCGGGGTAATCAACTCCCGGCAGTTCCTGGAAATCTTGCCGACCAGGCCGGATGCAATTCACGCCAAGACATTCCTGGGCGGGCATTTCGTGCCCATGCGCAGTTTTTGGAAAGTCACCTTGGCTGGTGATGCTCTGACCCTGACCCCATTGTCCTGGGAATGGCTGGAAGACATGCTTAAACAGGGCAAAATCACTCTTGCCCGGGAGAAGACCGCTGACGGCTTGTGCTTCCTGACCGCTACAACCGAGGAATTAAGGCAATTCCTGGTTGAATTCGGCGGCGACAACGGCGCATTCCCAGTCGAAGGCGCGGAAAAAGGAATGCAGTTTGTGCGTGCGGCCAAACCCTGAACCGGATTTGTAATGCGTCTTTTATCGGATGAAATGACTCAAAAATTGGGATTACGAATATGTCTGCGAACACCGTAGTTACTGCTTGTGACCGGAATTATGCCTGGGGGGTCTGGCTGCTGGCGGTTTCGATGCGTCAGCATGGCATGGCTGAGCCATTGCTGGTCGGTACTTATGGCTGGCCGCAGGAATGGCTGGATGATATCCGGCGTATCCCGGCGGTGAGCACCATTCCTCTGCCAATTGAGGATAAACGCTGCGTGACCTGCAGCAAGCCGGTGATTATGCTGGAGGCCGGAACTGAATTTGTGACCTGGGTCGATTGCGACGGTATCTTCGTCGGCAACTGCAGCGCCCGGATCATCGGCGAGGAGGGGAGCTTGTATCTGCGTCCACGCGTCCCGGCCGAAATCCAGGAACTCTACCACCGGGAACGGTTGCCCGGCGATCCGCCGGAAAGCATCCCGCCAGGCATCCTTTCGATTTGGCAGCGTGATGTGGGCGAGCGCCAGGACCCCGTCCGGCAGTTCAGCTGCAGCACGGGGATCATCTCCGCTCATCGCAGTCAGCGGCCCTTTATTGAGAAGTGGCGACAGCAGATTCTTAAAGTCCTGCCCGCGGATGTGGCGGTGGTGCATCGCGGCAGCATCGCCTATTTTCAGACTGATGATTCAGTGCTTAATTCGCTGCTCTGTTTTGCCACAGATGCGCCGCCGGTGACTGAGAAATACCTCGCGGACCGGCAGGATGGCGGCGGACATTACATCCATTTCGCCTTTAATCCCAAGCCTTGGCAGATGTGGACGAGATATGCGCTGCGCTTTTATACTCAGGTGCTCGCGACGGTGGAGTACGGCACTGCGGCCGGCTGGCTGCCCCAGGCCAAACTGCCGTATACCCTGCAACGGCGTTATCAATGGCTTTGCCGGCTGCTGGCACCTTTCGCCGCCAATGTGGCCAGGGCTAAAAAACTGCGCAGGAAAATATCTTCCCGGCTGCGGCGGTGAAGTCTCTGCTGATTTTTGAGGCGCCTTGCCCCGGGAATGCCGGGATAAAGCCTCCCCTTCTCTTTCCCCCCTCCCACTCCGAGGGAGGGGGGAAAGAGAAGGGGAGGAGATGGCGGGTGGTTCTCATTTCCCAGGGTAGGCCGCTGTGCGGCCAACCCTGGGCTTTG
>JAAZIZ010000128.1 GCA_012800565.1 Lentisphaerota bacterium | reverse complement strand
TCATGCCGGGAATACAGCACTGCGGCGGGGTTACCGGTAGTCCCGCTGGTGCAATGCATCCGCACTACATCATCTTTGGGCACAGTCAGTAAATTGTAGGGATAATTCTGGCGCAGGTCGTCTTTGTTGGTAAAAGGCAGCTTGCCCACGTCAGCCAGGCTTTGCAAACAATTCTGGTCAATCCCTTTCTCCCGGTACATTTTGGCATAACCGGGAGATTTCAGCGCCCGGGCAAGGCTGGTGCGAAATTTCTCCAGCTGCAGTTTTTCCAGTTTCGGTCTTGGTAAAGTCTCAATTTCTTCCTGCCAGTAGGTTTTCATACTTCTGCCTCTGTTATCTGGTTACAATAGAGAGAAAAAAAATCATCATTTTGCCGGCTCACGCCACTCCTGCTTTCCGGTCCTGATCTGCCGGTCATCCATCCAGACCGATGAAGTATTTATTCTTCTTAGGGTCCCGTAGTTTACGCAACGCTATGGTCTCAATCTGTCTGACCCGTTCGCTGCTGATTCCCAAATTCTGGCCAATCTGCTCCAGTGTCTCATTGGCCTGTCCATTCAGCCCGAAGCGCCGCACAACGACCTCGCGTTCACGTTCAGTCAGGGTGCCCAAAGCCAGCTTCACCGTATCCTGCAGAGCATCCAAGTCAAGACGGTCCGGAGGCTGCAGTATTTTGTCGTCCGAGATACTCTCTCCCAGTTCTTGTTCATCCCCGCGGATTTCCTGCAGTGATATCGGCTGCTGCGACATCTTCAGCAACGCCCGCACCCGGGCCGCGCTGATCTCCAGCTCCGCCGCAATCTCACCTGCCTCGGGGGTGCGTCCCAGCTGCTGCAACAATCGCCGTTCACATTGCCAAATTCTGGCCAATTGCCGCAGGGTATTAACCGGCATTCTGATCGATCGCCCCTGGCAGGCGATAGCGCGACTGATAGCCTGTCGGATCCAGTAGGTGGAATAAGTGCTGAAGCGATATCCGCGTTCATAATCAAAATACTCTACCGCCCGCATCAAACCGATGTTCCCCTCCTGAACCAAATCAGAGATGGACAGACTGAGGTTTCTGTTTCTGTTGCTGTAATACTTGCGGGCCACACTGATAACCAGGCGAAGATTGCCTTCCACCAAGGCCGTCCGGGATTCATCCGCCTGTCGGCGGAATTTCTCCAGAGACTGCAGAAAATCCTGCTTTGCATTTCCCGTCAAGGAGAGCTCCGCTCCGGCATTGGCCAGAATTGCATCAGCGGATTCCTCATAAAAATGGTCTCGCAGAGGCAGCGACAGTAGTTTGCGGATGCGCTCTTCGTGCAGAATGGCTGCGACTTGGTTGCGCCCGGCAGCAAAGGCCTGCGCCTCATTGTCAGCCAAAAGCCAGATTTCACGCAATTTTTCCTGCGGCGGGCACTCCTGCCATTCTTCACTCTCGTCAGTACCGAAATAGCCGTTCAGGCGGTTGCTGTCGTTGAGCGCACGCAAGGACTCAATCTGTGCCAGCAGCAACTCTGGCTGCTGCTGCAACGCCAGGCGCAATGAACGTCGGGCGCTGCTGAACATACTGGCCCAGGCAGTCTCTTCCTCCGCTGAGAGCAACGCGTATGAGCCGACCTCACGCAAGTAGGCCGACTGCATCTCACCACCCGGCCGGGGACCAGCGAAGTCGCGCCGCTGCTCTGTCCCGTCGGCGGTGGTGAAGTTGCCTTGCTGCTCAGAAAAATCGGTCATAAGAAAGAAGTGGAAACGCCTATTGTGTTTCTGGTTCAGAATTCAAGGTGTCCTGGTCTGATTTTTTGACTGCCTGCCAACAGCGCAGCAGCTCAGTCCCGGAACAATCGCTGGGCTTCCTCCGGTCAGCTGCCAGCAGTAATTCCAAGGCCCGGTAGCGGCGCATGAACTTGCTCACCGCCTCCTGCAATGCCTCCTCCGCCTCAATGCTCTGCCAGCGGCAGAGATTCACCACGGCAAGCAGCAAGTCGCCGAGTTCTGCCCGCACCTGCCCGGCATCACCCGCGGCCAAAGCCGCCTTGACTTCCCCGAGCTCCTCCTCGACTTTCGCAACTGCATCCTGCAAGCGGGGCCACTCAAAACCGTCTTTCCCGGCCCGGGACAAAGTTTTCTGGGCCCGGGACAAACCGGGAACCGCGCGGGGTATGCCATCCATGGCCGAAAGTCTCCTGGCGCTGCGTTCCGGCTCCGAGGCCTTGCTGGCCTCCCAATGCCGCAGGGCCTCGGCCGGCGATCCTGCCCGTTGTTCGCCGAAGACATGCGGATGGCGGCGCAGCAGTTTGGCATTCTCCGCTGCGGCTACATCCTGCAGCGTGAAGCGACCGTCCTCATCAGCAATTTGCGCGTGCAGTATCACCTGCAAGAGGAGATCGCCGAGCTCCTCCTGCATACCGGCATAATCTCCATCCTCCACTGCATCCAGGAACTCACCTGTCTCTTCCACCAGACAACGCCGCAGGCTCAGATGAGTCTGGGCGCGGTCCCAGGGACAGCCGTTCTCTGCCCGCAGTTGCCGCACGATATCGACAAATTTATCAATCTCATCCATTACTCTGGTAATTTCAGGTTAGCGCCTGGCTTCCCGGTTAGTGCGGGGATGCCCTGTTGCGGCCTCAGTAGGTTGAATCCGGGAAGTAGTATTCCGCTGCATTGGCCGGGGTGATGATTTCCGCCGGGATAATCCTGATCCGGCCCTTGCTGGTATCGCCGCTCTGCACGCCTCTGACTGCCTCCTCCACGCCTTCTGCAATCATGTTAGGCGGGTAAGTCACATTGAAAGG
>JAAZIZ010000127.1 GCA_012800565.1 Lentisphaerota bacterium | reverse complement strand
GACAATTTATAAAGTTAATTAACCGCCAAGAACGCCAAGAACGCCAAGAGGAGCAGAAAGGACAATTTATAAAGTTAATTAACCGCCAAGAACGCCACGAGCGCCAAGAAATTGATGGCCTGTTCTCTCCTCCTCTCTCTCCCTCTTCCTTTGCGTCCTTTGCGTCCTTGGCGGTTCAATAGTTCCAATTAAAAGTCACCAACCGCCAAGAACGCCAAGAACGCCAAGAGACGGAGTGATGCTTCAGTTTTCTGTAATGTATTGCCCGCCGCGCAGGAAAACACGGCAAAAAATACTTTCCCGGGATGAAGAAACACAAATCGGGAATATATTGTCTAAGAAACCGTTTAGTAGCTATCGGCTTCAGTGAATTCCAGCCGCAGTGGCTGGTTGCAAGCAGAAGCTTTACCTCCTTAACCTTGAGAGTGAAATGGCATACAGAGAAATGCCTATCGGTCTGGCCTTGCTGACCTGCGACACTGTCATCGAAGACCGCCGCAGCGGCAAGAAATCTCTGATCGGGCTGTTTGGTCAATTAAATGTCACCCGTCTGCCCTGTGTGCATTCGTCGCTGTCGCTGCTGGTATCTCTGTCCGGCGGCAGCGGTGAGTACTCCTGCGAAGTGGTATGCGTCAATGACAACCTGAAGAATCCGGTTTTTTCCGTCAAGGGCAAAATCAAACTGGAGAATCCGCAACAGGTCCTGGATATGGTTTTTCAGCTTCGGGCGGTAAAGTTTCCGCTGGCCGGGTTGTATTGGCTGAAAGTGCTTATTGATGATGTCCCGATAATGATGCGTCCTTTGGTTGTCACCCTGCGCGAGAGCAGCGAGGAACCGCCGCCGGCACCGGATGCCGGGGAAGCATAAACCACATCCCTCAAGCCCACAAACCGCGACTATGCCTCTGTTCAAATATAAGGTCATCGACAATAACGGGAAAAGCAGCGAGCTGCTGATCGAAGGTGACTCCCAGGCTGATGCCGCCCGCAGAATCCAGCGGCGCGGACTGATGCCCGTGCAATTCCTGGGCGAAGGCAGCGAGAGCAGCCGGCATGTGAGCCTCTTCGGCGCCAGGCTGGATGTGGTCGAATTCACCGACCGCCTGGTTCCGCTGCTGGAAGCCAACATCCCGCTGGAACGTGCCTTGACCATCATCGGAGAAAGCCAAGACAATTCGGCGTTGTCCGACACCGCCGCAGAATTGCGGCGCGGACTGCATGAGGGCCGGAAGCTTTCAGACTTGATCCGGGAACGCGGGCGGGCTTTCCCGCAATTGTATGCCGGGGTAGTGCAAGCCGGCGAAGAGGCCGGTGCTCTGCCCCAAGTGATGGCGGAATTGCGGCATTTTCTGATGGAGAGCCAGGAACTGAAAGCGTTTATCGTCTCTGCTTCCGTGTATCCGGCTTTTATTGCTTTGTCCGGCATCCTGATGCTGGTCTTTGTTCTGGGCGTGATCGTGCCTAAATTCGCAGTGGCTCTGAGCAGTTCCGGCATTGAGTCCACCGCTACGGATTTGCTCTTGGCGATGTCGTCTTTCGTGCAGGGCTACTGGTGGCTGCTGCCGCTTCTGCTGGCAGGCGCCGTCGTGCTGATGTTGCAGCTCCGCCAGGAAAACAGCGCTGTCCGGAAAATATATGACCAATGGATTCTGCATTGTCCGATAATCGGTAAACTGGTGCTGTACTCCAATCTGGCCCGTCTCAGCCGTACTATGGCCATCCTGATGCGCAGCGGCGTGCACCTGCTCAACACCGTCAGCATCGCCAACCGGGTGGTACAGAATACCGCCATCAAAAATTCCCTTTTGGAGCTCTCTGGCGAGCTGCGCCAGGGGCAACGGCTGTCTTCTGCTCTGGGCAACAGCAAATACATTCCGACCTTGATGCTGCGGATGATTGCCGTGGGTGAAGAGACCGGGTCAGTGGAAACGATGCTGGAACGCGTGGCGGACCGCTATGAGACCGATCTGCGCCGCCAGATCAAGCGCCTGCTCAGTCTGTTTGAGCCTCTGGTGATTATCTTGCTGGGGCTGGGAGTCGGCCTGATTGTCCTGCTGATGTTCATGGCCATTATGGATATGCAGGGAGTAGTATAGTACTGTAGCACGGTGCGGGCCGGCTTTCCCGGGCCTGCAGGATACATTTTTCACAAGCTAAAGGATCACTATGAAAATCGGTAAAACTCTGTCCCGGCAGGCTATCCGCCGGCCATTCACCTTGGTTGAAATTATGATTGTGGTGGTGATTATCGGCATGCTGGCCGCACTGGTCGGGCCGAATTTGACCCGCCGTCTGGGCAAAGCCAAGGTCAACACCACCAAAGCCCAGCTGGTCAATCTGAAAAATGCAGTGCTGGATTTCCGGATGGATGTCTCTGAGTATCCGAGCAAACTGGAGGACCTGCTGATCAATCCCGGTAACGACAAATGGGACGGGCCGTATCTGAGCTCCAAGACCATCCCCAAGGATGCCTGGGACCAGGAGTTCCAATACCGTTGCCCGGGCGACGACCAGGATTTTGATATCATCAGCCTGGGTTCCGACAAAGCCAGCGGCGGTGACGGCGATGCCAGCGACTTGTCCTGCTGGAACTGAGCTGCAGACCGCCAACTGGTGACAGCCAGCCGGCCGGCAGCAGCCGGCAGCAAGATTTTCCGTCCCGCACCGATTATGGCGATGAGACGCACCTATACATTGATTGAGATGCTGGTGGTGGTCCTGATTCTGGGGATGATTGCCGCAGTCGCTTTGCCCAGATTTCTGCGCATTCCCAAGAAGATCAGCATTGAGAGGACCTTGAGCGAAATCCGGCAGGTCTTTGCCGAGTCCTCAGCCCGGGCCCGGGCCACCGGCCAGGCGCTCAATCTTACCTTGGACCCGGAAACATCTTTATTGACCGTCAGCGCCAGCACCGGCTCCCTGAGCCAGGAATGGCGACCGCCCATGCCCAAGGTCGAGGACAGCAACAGCCGCTCACCGGTATTCATCTCCGCCAAAGAGACCTACACGCTGCCAAGCTCCATCGAGTGGCAGACAGAACCGGAGAATT
>JAAZIZ010000126.1 GCA_012800565.1 Lentisphaerota bacterium | reverse complement strand
TGTGCGGCCAACCCTGGGCTTTGAAGATGGCAACCCCTTGGCGTTCTTGGCGTCCTTGGCGGTTAGTTCCTCTTCATTGAACCGCTGCTGTGTTCGGGAATGATGTGCGGCCAACCCTGGGCTTTGAAGATGGCAACCTCGTTGGGGTTGTTGGCGTAACGGTTGTTATGGTGTGATTCGTCAGCTTCCTGTAACGCTCTCTGTTTTCCATACAGAATACTGAGCCACTACTGGCATAAAGCTGTTTTTTGTAATCCATACAATTTATGAACTTGTATGTAATATATCCGAGCCTATATTAAATACAAGTGCGAAAATGTTTTGTTGACAAACAGCTCTAAGTAACCAGCCATTAACCACAGGAGAATGTTGAAATGACTGACAAGCAGAATGAACAGAACCGTAATCTGGCCCAGACGCTCAAAGGCGGGGTGATTATGGATGTAACCACTCCGGAGCAGGCCAAAATTGCAGAAGATGCCGGTGCTCGTGCGGTAATGGCCCTGGAGCGTATCCCGGCTGACATCCGCGCCGCAGGCGGTATCTCCCGCATGAGTGACCCGGACATGATCCGCGGCATCCAGAAGGCTGTATCCATCCCGGTAATGGCCAAATGCCGGATTGGCCACTTTGTGGAAGCCCAGATTCTGGAAGCTATTGAGATTGATTACATTGATGAAAGCGAAGTGCTTTCGCCGGCCGATGATGTCTATCATATTGACAAGCGCTCTTTCAGGGTGCCTTTCGTCTGCGGTGCCCGCGATCTGGGCGAGGCTCTGCGCCGCATCCAGGAAGGTGCAGCGATGATCCGCACCAAGGGTGAGCCGGGCACCGGCGATGTGATCCAGGCAGTGCGCCACCTGCGGAAGATGAATGCCGAAATCCGCCGTCTGGTCTCAATGGCCGGTGATGAGCTCTATGAGACGGCCAAGCAGCTGGCAGTACCTTTTGAACTGGTACAGTACGTGCATAAAAACGGCCGCTTGCCGGTGGTAAACTTCGCTGCCGGCGGCGTCGCCACGCCTGCTGACGCCGCACTGATGATGCAGCTGGGTGCCGAGGGCGTCTTCGTGGGCTCGGGAATCTTTAAATCCGGCGACCCGGTCAAACGGGCGCAGGCAATTGTCAAAGCGGTGGCCAATTACAGCGATCCCAAGGTTCTGGCCGAGGTCTCCTCTGGCCTGGGCGAGGCGATGGTTGGCATCAACCCGTCGGAAATCAAACTGATTATGGAAGAACGGGGCAAATAATAAGAATCGCAGTGCTCGCCGCCCTCCCGGGGCGCAGCCTGCCGCAGCGAGGTACGCGGTTGCGTGCCTCGCTTTTTTTTGCGCCGGCTGTGGGCACCCGACGGTACGGCAAAAGTTGTTTTTCGGCCGCCGGGCTGAATGTCAGGTTGCAAACTTCGTTTGCGGGACTATCTTTTTGCCTGGGCGCCACTGCTCACCGTTGCCTGCCCCGCAAGCACTGCCGGCAGGCATTGCCATTTTCTCCGGAAGCAACCATACGCAAAGGAAAAAATTATGCGCATCCGAAAAATCCTGTTTCTGGCCTGGGCCTGGTGCATCTGCGGCATAAGCGCTTCTGCCGCCGATTTGGAGCTGTTTGCGCCTGGAAAAATCCTGCCCGTGGTAATGGCTAAAGACGCTTTCCCCAATACCGTCCGGGCGGGGCGGGACCTGGTACTGTACCTGGAAAAAGTTTCCGGTCAGCGCCCGCAGCTGCTGACCGGAGTGGACGCCGAGCTCCCGGCCGCAGCGGTCTGGGTCGGTGCGCATCCGGCCCTGCCCCAAGTCTTCCCAGGTATCGACCTGTCTTTCCAATATCCTGAAGAAACACGTATCTACTGCGACGGCAAGAACTTGCTGATTATCGGCAAAGACGTGCTGCGCGGACAAGGCAAGACAGCACTGCAGCGCGAAAGCGGCACCGCCAACGCCATCTATACTTTCATCCAGGACGACTTGGGCGTGCGCTGGCTCTGGCCCGGCGAACTGGGTACCGACTGCCCGCAGCTGGAACGCCTCAGCATCGCTCCCATGGACAAGCGTTATCATCCGCAAATCCTGACCCGGTCGCTGTTCCTGGGAGCGAAAATTTCCCGCAGCTGGTTGCGTTGTCAGCGCATGCTGTTTGTCGGCCGCAGCAGCCTGGACAGCTCTCCCGGCAGCAGCGGCGGGCATGGCTTCAATGACTGGTGGCCGCGTTTCTGCAAAAGCCATCCGGAGTATTTCGCCCTGCAGCCTGACGGCACCCGCGGCACCTACCCCGGCCCGGGGGTGGACAACCCGAAAGACCGCTACCATTGGACTAAGAAACTCTGCAAATCCAATCCCGCAGTCTGGCAGCAATGGATCACCGATGTCCTGGCCGATTTGGAGCGCAAGCCGAACCTGAATTATCCCAGCGCCGGCGCCAACGACATTCATAACTCAGGGGTCTGCGTCTGCCCCAACTGCAAAGCCTGGGACCGCCTTGATGCTGAGCCGTTCACCTTTTATTGGAAAGGCAAGCAGGAAGAATATGTGTATCTGACCGACCGGTACGTGACCTTCTGGAACCACCTGGCCAGATTACTGAAGGAAAAACTGCCCGAGCGCGACGATGTATTGCTGCAGGCCATGGCTTACGGCCCCTCC
>JAAZIZ010000125.1 GCA_012800565.1 Lentisphaerota bacterium | reverse complement strand
GTCCGACTTGTCCGACTTGTCCGACCCGTCCGACGGCACTATGCAGCTTTCCTCCTTTAAGATGTTATTCATCACAAGATTTCGCACATTATCCACTTAAAAGATAACTCCTGTTCAGGAAAAGGCAAGTCAAATCCGGGATTGGAAAATGCCGCCCCCCCATCTCCTCCCGCGCCGGAGGCGCGGCACAAGTTCAGTCGTTCCGGTCAGCGATGCCTTCGCCCATACGGAGCAGGCATTCGCGCCCCTGGGCACTCTGGGTCAGCAGGTCCTCGTCGAAGCGCCAGCGGCCCGGCTCCAGGAGCAGGATAATCGTCGAGCCTCCGAAAGCGAAAAAGCCTTTTTCCAGCCCGCGCCGGAACTCACTGCCGCTGAAAGTCTGCCGGATGGAGGCTACCCCGAAAGCGCCGACCTCAATAAACGCAGCCAGCCCGCCGCTGCCGAAATCCAGCATTGAGACCACCCGCAGATTCTCGCTGAAGACCCGGAGCCGGGTCGCGAGAGCCAGCGGATGCACGGAGTGGTATTTGCCGCGCAGGCGCCAGCTGCGCAGCATCCGGCCGTCAGCCGGGAAATGATAGCGGTGGTAATCGGCAGGGCAGAGCCGGAAGACTGCCAGGGCACCGTTGCGGAAGCGCGGCGCGTACTCGGCCCCCGGAGCGCCCAGCAGCTCCTCCACGCTGAAAGACGCGCCCTTGGCCGGGATGCACTGCCCGTCCTGCAGTTCCGGCCAGAACAGCGCCCGGCTGTCGGCAGGCGAGAGCAACCGCCGCGGGTCGGGAGCAAGCGGCCGCGCCCCGGGCTTCAGCTGCCGGCAGAAGAAAGCATTGAAAGTCTGGAAGCCCCCGTCCGGAACCTCCACCTCGCTCAAGTCGATGCCGAGCTGCTTGATGGTCGGCTCAATCCGGCTCCGGGAGAGGCGCGAATCCGCGAAGCAGCCCAGCAGGCGCGAACACAGCGAGCAGCCGAACAGCGGCCAGCGCAGCAGCCCCCGCCAGCCTGACAGATAGGCCAGGCGCAGCAGCCGGTCACCCAGGATGACCTCCTGCTCCAGCCGGCCCTGCCGCCGGTCGTAAAACCAAGTCTCTTCCGACATAATTGAGCACCCTGCGAGGTGAATGGACGGCTCGGGAAAACTATTTGATCAGAAACAATGCATCAGTGAGAACATGGTAATGCTGATTCTTGAAAGAAAAATGCAACGGCATTTTTTGCTGCAGCGGTGCCTGTAAACATGCATCCAAGTAAGAATTTACCTGAGGACGAATCCAGGCGATATTGCGCTTGAGCTCCCAAGAGCGACTGAAATCCTCCGAGTCCACTAAAATCAAAAACAGACGATTTTCAGCCCCAAAACGCCTTTCTCCCTGATGCTCGTACAGCCAGCGCAGGAGCGGCTGCGGATTTTGTTGGGTCTGGGCGAGGATTTCCTGGCGTTGGGTGTTGAGAGTCTGCAAGACCTCATTACCCTGCTCAGGGAGGTCTTTCAGGCGGGCGGTGATCTGCTGCAATTGGCCAGCTTCAGACTGCTGAGAATCAAACCGTAACGATAGTTTCCGCGCCTGCTGTTTCAAGTAGGTTATTTCCGGCGGCAGACCGCGCTGCTGCCGGCTTAATTTCATAAACTCACTGGGGAAATAGGTGATTTTCAGGTCAAACGGTATATTCGCGAGAAAAAAATCCACGCCCTTGATTTGTCCGACTGTGGGCAGCACGCCTGGGTGGGCCTTGAAGATATGCTCAATGACAATAGAGCTCCAATGGTTGTACCAGCTGTTCAGCAGGTACCCACGGACGGTCTGTTTGATGTCCGTGTCCAGATTGCGGCATAATTCGGCATATGTGTAGAACGGATGCTTGATATACTTGGTTACCAGGAATCTGTCCAGTGAATTCTGATAATCGCCGCCCCATGCATAATGTTGCAATTTGTACAGCTCAGCGATGATCGCTTCTTCATCAAGCAGGCGGAACTGAATCGCATTCTGGTGTCGCAGAAATGCATCCAGAAGAGCATGACCGCGTGCAACATCGCGCTCGAACAAAGTGAATAAGGCGCGAAATTTATCCTTGAGGGTCCGGCCGGATAAACTCAGGCCGGATTGCTGCGCAAATGCCTGGATACAATCGTTGCGCATAATGCTCTTGAGCTTCAGCCAGAGCGCTCCGCGGCCGTTATCGGAGAAGACCTGCATCGACTGCTGGTTGAATGCGTTCTGAAAAACATTGAAATCATCAGTCATAATCGTCAATCCTGGCTGGCTATAATTGCGACCTCGTGGCAGCCCGCCACGCTGCCTCTGCCACCGCGACTATTAAGGTATTCCTTGCGCTCAACCCTGAAAGGCCGGTGGACCGAAATCATCTCACAGAGTGTCTGGATATCCGGATAACTGCGGTCGTTGTAACTGATCAGCCAGTGGGGGACAGCAGCAGAGAGGGCAAACAGCTTCTGCAGTGAAGTGAGGGCTTCGCCTTTTTTGTCAAAGCCGCTGTAGCGCTTGGGAGAATAACGCCGGTTTCCGTTGACAAATTCCTTGTCTTTCCAGTACATTGAATTTGTCTCCAGCAGATGGTAGAAGCTCTGGTAATCAGCGTGGCTGTTGCAGTACGGCGGATCGAGGTAGAGCAAATCCACGTCCTGCAGTTGGGGCAGCAGTTCCAGGGCATCAAGATTGTAGCTGCAGTTCTCCTGTCCATTGGCAAATACCGCCCGATTGTATTGCGGCAGGAGATCGGCCATAATTTCCTGTACGGGGCGTATCAGACTGCGGTTGCGCTTGATGCGTTTGGGATCAAGGGCATAATTCAAGGCTTGCTGATGCGCAAAGTGTCCCATGGTGACTTTACGGGTCAAACTGCGGTTCAGGATGGCCAGGGCCAGGGCGCGTTTGTATTTATTGCCCAAACGGTCGATGTTGCCGCGTATAGCATCAATCACCTGGCACTGATCCCGGGTGAAAAAAATATCCGTATAAGTGCTCTCTATTAAATTATAATAACTGGGATCGGGGTTTGCTTGCAGCAAAGACTCCCAGTCCTGCTTGTCCAGGGTGTTGTTCTGGTTGGCGATTAGAGCCAGACCAATCTGGTGGTTGAAATTAAGGAAGTCATTGGTAATGACCTTGAAACCGAGCTGTTTGAATAGGAAAGCCATGGACTGTGAACCTGCGAATGCGTCACAGACCACCCGGATGTCCCGGGGAATGAACTGCTGCAGCCAGGAACGCAAAAGATACTTTGAGCCTAAATACTGCGGCAGCGGGAACTGATATTCAAAGTATTGATATTCGGAAAATAACATGTCGGGTCGGCAAAAGTTGGTAATGCGCGAAGTTTTGTGATGGGAAGAGAGATTTGACTTAAGGGGCGTGGCGTGATATACCAGCCCAGGGCAACGCCTGAACCCGAGGGCGAAAGTCCTCCGGGGACAAGGCTGCGGAAGCAAGCTTCCGCAGGGAAAGCGGCAGCAAGCTGCCGCGCTCCAAATGCCTTTACGCCGTATTTATGTTGCTTTGCGAGAAATTTGGCTGCGACGGGGAACAGAAAACTTTTTCGCCTTATTTCTGCTGCCAATTGTGTCTTTCGGAGGCGCGAACTGGAGCACGACAAAGCCCCAACGTGGCGTGACATACCAGCCCAGGGCAACGCCCTGCTTATTCTTCCGGTTCGAAGGCGAAGAGGTGGCAGTCTTCGGCGCCCCAGGTGCTCAATGGTATCAGACGGATTGCGCTGAGGCTGCAGTCCAGGGGGATGCGCACCATCCGCTGGTAGTTATGGTCTTCCTGGTACAGCGTCCGCCAGGCCCCCGTATCGTCCCGGCCCTCCAGCCGATAGCTGCGGACCAGGGTGGCCGGCGGGCGGCGCGGCGGCTGCCGCAGCGGGAAGTTGGACAGGATGTTCTTCTCCCAATGGTTGGCGCAGGCACCCTGGCCCTGGCGGTTCAAATCGCTGTCGAATACCATCCGGACCGCTTTGATATTGCGGCGGCCCGCAAAACGGTATTCCAGCCAGGCGCCCGGCTGTCCTCGCCAGCCGTGGTCGATTTCTCCGACTGGCCGGTCGAAGCCGCTGCGCAGGGGCTCGGGATCGCCCTCGGACGCAAGCAGTTCGGCACCGGCGGCCAGGGGCGCGATAACGCGGGGTACGCCCGGCAGATAGCAGTCTGCGGCCAGCAGGCGCTGCTGCAGTTCGGGGATCAGGGCCGGGAACAGCGCCCGGGGCGGGCAGTTCTCGCGGCAGGCGATGGCGGCGGCGGTGCCCACGGCCTGGCCCAGGAGGCCGCAGGTCAGCATCACCCGGGTCGAGCTCAGCCCTACATGGGTAGTGCTGATGTTCCGGCCGGCAAAAAACAGATTGGTGATATTTTTGGAATAGAGGCAGCGGTACGGTATTCCGTAAGGCTGCGGTACTTTGCCGATAGTGTTGGGCGGGCCGGCGTAGTAGAATCCGTCCGGATGGTGGTCATCCAACGGCCAGCCGCCGTAGGCTACCACGTCCGGGAAGACTCCGCCGGCGAGGATATCTGCCTCACACAGGATGTGATCTCCGACATAGCGGCGGCTCTCGCGCTTGCCGGGCAGGAATCCGACCCACTCCAGTTCCCAGTTTTCCGCTCCGTGCTCGCCCTGGTTCTTGATATGGTCCCAGACTCCGAAGGCCAAAGCCAGCAACTCGTGCCGGAGCTCTTCGGTATCGTGAATGGAATCGCGGTTTCCGCCCAGCTCCAGCCACCAGAAATTATTCAGGCCGGTGAAGCCGTGCCCGCGTTCGGCGAGCTGCTCGTCCAAAGTGATTTTTTTGGCCCATCTGGGCGGGATAAAGGTCTTCGGGCTGTCGGTTTCGCGGGCCTGCAGCAGGCAGCTCATGCCCATGGTCTGCTGGTCGGCGGCCGGTTGTCCCAGGGTCTCGCCGAACTCAGCCGCGGCCTCGCGCCCGAGGCGGAATTCGGCGCCGCTGAGGGGCGCCAGGATGCTGTCGCCGGAGCAGTCCGCGAACCATCCGGCGGCCACAGTATGCCAGGTCTCGCTGGTGGTCTGCCAGCCGCGCACGGTTGCGATGCGTGTACCGTCCATGCTCAGGCTGTTCACTGAGCAGTTCATCAAAACGGTCAGATTCCCGCATTCCCGGGCCAGCTGATAGAGGACGCTGTCCCAGATGGAGAAATTCGAGCCGGGGTTCCGGTAGTTGTTCTCCAGGGCGAGCTCTTCCACAATGCCGGTCTCGCGCAGATTCGCGCCGGTGGCTCCGCAGAGCCACATCCGGATTTCGCTGGAGGCATTGCCGCCCAGCACCGGCCGGTCGTGGACCAGTATAACCTGCAGACCCTGCCGGGCCGCCGAAACCGCAGCACAGAGACCGGCAATGCCGCCGCCGACAACGCAGAAATCAACCTTATGTGTCAGTTCTCGCATAATTTACCGTTGCATCAGATATGTGGTTAGCTGCAAAGTTTTGTGATGGGAAGAGAGATTTGACTTAAGGGGCGGCGCGGCGCGACAGCCCGTCCCACGGCAACGCCTGACCCCCGAGGGCGAAAGTCCTCCGGGGACAAGGCTGCGGAAGCAAGCT
>JAAZIZ010000124.1 GCA_012800565.1 Lentisphaerota bacterium | reverse complement strand
TGGCCGCGAAAGTCATTGAGCAGCGCAATGCCTTGACAGCAGGCATTCTGGACAGCGCCAGGGCCCTGAATTATCCGGCCGAAGTAGAACTGAACTCCGCAGACCTGAACAGCTTGGACAAATATGCTGAAAGCACCGCCAAGATGGTCGACCATGCCAAAGCAGTAGCTGAACGAGATGCCGCAATTCTGCAGAAAGTCAATGAAGTCGCAGGGGTGGTCAACGCCAGCATTGATGACGCGATACTGACCCGCCCAGTAGTCACGGACGATTCGGGGCAGACAAAACCAGGCGACTATAAGGTGGATGAGGCTTTTGGAGATTTCAAACAAAAGGTCGAAGCCGTGATTTCCCGCTGTCAGCTGCTCAGTACGGGAGTGGCAGGCGCCGTAGCAGCCATCGACAAACACTCCTGGAATGAAAAATTGCGCCCCCAGACTCTGGCCAGGGCCAATGCGAATACTCTGCGGGCACAACTTGAACTGCTGGCCGCAGATTGCCAGAAAATCAACGACTCACTGAAAAGACGCGAATTTCTGGAAGACGAGTACGATAAACAGAAGTCCGTGATCGGTGAACTGGAGGAGAAGCTGACCCGCCTGGAAGGTGAGAATGAAAAACAGCTGAGCCGGCTCAAGAAGCTGGAAGAACGGGTCGGCTTCGCTGATGCCGACCAGGGCGAGAAAGTGGAATCCTGGGATGGCATTGACCAGAATACCATCGGCAAAGTCATGCGGGTGAACAAGGATTTCGGATTCGTAGTGGTCGATTTGTCCGAAAAAAAGGTGATGCGGGATGTGCGCCTGGCGGTAACCCGCTCCGGCAAATATGTCGCGACTCTGGCCGTGATCAAAGCCATGCCGTACCAGTCCATTGCCGATCTGACGCATGGCAGCATCTCGGATATCAATGTCGGCGATGAAATCATCATCTCCGCCCGGCAGATGCAGCCGGAGCAGATTCTGCGCGGCTCCGTGTCAAGAGATGACGATGATTCCCCAGCTCCCGCACCGGCAGTGCTGCCCACCCTTGCACCGGCAGAGCAGCCTGCACCGGCTGAGGCTGCCGCTCCTGCAGCAGACGATAACACCAACCTCTTTGGAGAATAATTATGAGAACATTATTCGCAGTCTGTATGCTGGTCTCCTGCGTATGTATGCTGCTGGTGCTGATCCTGCAGTTTCTGGAGATGAAAGCTTTCTTTATTTTGTAAGTTGCCGAAGCGGCGAGGAATGCGATATGCGGATTTTGCTGACCGGAATAATCCTCCTCTGTTTGGCAACCCTGATCTCCTGCGTCAGTGTAAATGAGATTGACCCGAACAGCCCCTTGCCCGCAAACCGGCCGGCAGGATGGGAAGACAAGATCATCGGTGTGCCGATTTGAGATAATACATCCGGATGGGAAATAGAGGACTGGTGCATTTGGTATAGACCTAAGGCTTTGCGCCGTAAGATAATAGCTATGCTTAACCCCAAGCCTGGGGCAGGATGCTCTCAAATGCAAATGTGCTTGCAATCAGGACTCAGGACTGAGAAACAATGTTAGACAATCACAGATGCCGGCATTTGGCCATCGCCTGCGGTGGCACCGGCGGGCATTTCTATCCCACCTTGGCGGTCGCCAAAGAGTATACCTTGCGCGGCGGCAAGGTGACCCTGCTGGTCTCGGGGCGTCACGCCGAAGCGCAGATGGATATTGCCAGATCGTATAACTTCGATGTCGTGAAAACCAACGCAGTGCGCTCACCGGAAAGCCTGCTCCAGTATTTTACTTATCCGGGCAAACTTTGGCAATGCGTGCGCGAAGTCCGGAAAGTTCTGCTCTCGCTGGAACCGAGCGTCCTGCTGGGAATGGGCAGCTTTGCTGCAGTCCCCGCCTGCCTGGCGCTGCCCAGGCAGCAGTTGCCCCTGGTATTGCATGAGGGGAATGCTTTCATGGGAAAAGCAAATAGAATGCTGAGCCGCAAGGCCTCCGCTATCGGACTGAGCCTGCCCCTGGCCGACCGGCGGCAACTGCATGGATGCTATGCGGAAATGGTCGGAATGCCTTTGCGGGAAGCCATCGTGCTGGCATCTGAAATGCCTGCCCCGTCAGAATATTTTTTGCCCTCGCTGGGACTTGACAGCAGCCGCAAGACTGTTCTGGTCTTCGGCGGCAGTCAAGGTGCCAAGGCCATCAATGAACTGTTCCGGGATAGTGCAGCGCGATTCTCCCCCTGGAAAGACCACCTGCAGTTCCTCCATTTGACCGGCACAGATGACAACGATGCCCTGCAGGCGGCATATAAGTCTGCAGGGGTGCCGGCCAGCATCCGTCGCAGCGATGCCAGCATTGAGAATTGCTATCGCGCTGCAGACCTGGTGATTTGCCGCGCCGGCGCCTCCAGTATCTGCGAGCTGGCGCTCTTTGGTAAGCCGGTGATTCTGATTCCCTTGCCGACCTCTGCAGACGACCACCAGCGCATCAATGCCGAGACTCTGGTAAAAGCCGGCGCAGCCAAGTATTTTCCGCAAGCACAGGCCAATCCCGATACCCTGATGGCCTGCCTGCAGGACTGGATGGATAACCCCGCTCCCTGGCAGACCATGGGGGAAAAACTCAAGACTATGGCCCGACCCAGAGCTGCTGCCACATTGACGGACCTGCTGGAAAAATTCAGCGCCTGAGAAACAGCACCAGACCGCCAGACAGCCGTATGTAGACCATGTCCAAAAAGGGTTTCGGGCGCATTTTATCCGCAGATAACGCAGTATCGTCTTCTGGCCTGTCCGACTTGTCCGACCCGTCCGACTTGTCCGACCCGTCCGACTTGTCCGACC
>JAAZIZ010000123.1 GCA_012800565.1 Lentisphaerota bacterium | reverse complement strand
CCACGTCGAGGGCGAGCTGGCCTCCAGCGGCTCGGTCTCGTTCGGGTTCTTCGGTGAGGATTATTTCCGGGCTCTGCCGGCCACCGGCAAAGCCTGTCCCTGGCAGGATATGCTGCAGGGTGAGTATTGTGATGCGCAGCAGATAATGCAGCATATTCCGCATCGGATACCCTTTCTGCTGATTGACCGGATGTATGCCGGCCAAGACCGCGATACCGCCTACGGATTCAAGAATATCACCGGCAATGATATTTTGACTCAGGCAGTAGGGCGGGGATTTTTCCCGGGCTATCTGCAGGTAGAGGCCCTGGCCCAGCTCGGTTGTGCAGAATTGCTGCGCCGCCCGGAGAATGCCGGCAAACTCGGCCTGTTTATGTCTATCGATGAAGCGTATTTCGACGCGCTGGTGTTTCCCGGAGAACAATTGCAGCTGTATTCGCATTGTGAGTTCGGGGGCCGTTTCGGCCTTGCCGAGGGAGAATTTTATGTCGAAGACCGTCAGGTGGGCCGGGCCAAACTGAAATTCGCCATCCTGAAACTGTAATTGCGATTTATAGCCGTATTTATCCTGCTCCATTAAATCACCCCAGAAGAGGAAACTGGTCTTTATGCATTATTATGATATCTCGCCATTAGTGGTTCCGGCCAACCGGGTGGGAGAAATTCACATCCGTCCGCGGTTCGAGCATGCGTCTTTCCCGGCTCCGGAACTGCTGGAGATTATGGTCTGCCCTAACGATGGTCTTACCAGAGGCGAAAATGGGCAGGAATTCAGCTGGGACAATGCCTGCCTGGAACCCCTGGAATGGCATTTGCAGGACGACGGTGTGCTGGTGGTGAAATACTTTTTCGCCGGAGAACAGGAATTCAACATCCGGGTGTGCATCAGCAAACAGGACAATCCCCAGTACAAGCTGGTGCGCAGTTTCCGGGTTTACTCACTGGAGGAGGATTTGCTGTCCCTGCGCCCTTTGAAGGGGGATTTCCATATCCATACCAACCGCTCCGACGGCAAAGAATGTCCCCGCTATGTGGCTGCCAGATACCGCCAGGAGGGTTTTGATTTCGCCGCCATCAGCGACCACCGACTCTATGAACCCTCGCAGGAGGCTATGGATTACTGGGGGCGCCTGGAATTGGATTTCCAGCTCTATCCCGGGGAGGAAGTGCATTCCCCCGACAACCCGGTGCATATCATCAATTTCGGCTCCTCGTTCAGCGTCAACTCACTGTGTCGGGCCGATGAGGCGGCGTACCGCGCTGCAGTCGCCGAACGCATGCGGGAGATTCCCTGCGAGGTCGCCGGGCTGAATTATTTCCCGGTGGCGGCTTCGGAATGGGTCTTTGACCAGATTCGGGCCGGCGGGGGGCTGGCGGTGTTCTGCCATCCCTATTGGTACGGAGCCCGCAATGTGATCAGCTATGGCCTGGTGGATGCAATCTTCAAACGCCGGCGCTTTGATGCCCTGGAACTGATAGGGGGATTCTTCCGGCATCAGCCGCGCTCCAATAACTTCCAGGTGGTGCGCTGGTGCGAGGAGTCAGCCAAAGGCAACCGTTTCCCGGTGGTCGGCCTCAGTGATTCACATGGCGCGGACCTGTTCCCGCTCAGCGGTACCAGTGCTGCCAACAACGAGGGGCTGTCCGCCGTCGAGAGCCGCCCCGCAGACTTGCTGGGATGGTATTACACTATCGTTTTTGCCCGTCATAACACTGTGCCGGATATCTGCGCGGCCATCCGCTCGCATAACTGCGTGGCCGTCTCGCAACCGTCCGGAGAACGGCCGGAAATCTTTGGCGATTTCCGGCAGGTCCGTTATGCCAGCTTCCTGTGCCGGGAGTATTTTCCCATCCTGCGCCACTATTGCCAGGAGTCCGGCAGCGTGATGCTCGATTACCTGGCCGGAGATGAAAGCGTGGCCGGGACCATTCGGATACTGGACCAGCGGGTGGCAGCTTTCCGCAATCGCTGTTTCCCGGAACGCCGTTAGTGCACTGCAGGTTACGGCATGTCGGGCTTATGGCATAAATATCTGCGTCGGGCTGTGCTGTTGCCGACTGAACCTGCATCGGGACTGCAGCCGGGACAGTTCCGCCATTTTGTGGTTGTGCCGGTCATGGATGAACTGCAGTTCCTGCCCCGCACGCTGGCCTCCCTGGCCCAGGCATTGCCTGACAAGGTGGCCGTGCTGCTGGTCATCAATCATGGCCCGGACGCAGCCCCCGGACGCAAGCAGAATAACCTCATCTTGCTGGCGCAGTTGCGTCAAGGTGAAACCTGGGGCTTGCCGGCGCGGCAGCTGTTCTGGATCGACTGTGCCAGTCCCGGGCGAGAACTGAGCCGGGGAGTAGGCGAAGCCCGCAAGATCGGCTTGGATGCGAGTCTGGCGAGTCTGGTTCCGGACAGTCTCAACGAGTCTTTTCTGGTTTGCCTGGATGCTGATACGCTGGTCTCGGCCCGCTATTGGCCGGCCATTGAAGAAGGATTCCTGAATCATCCCCGCTGCGGTGCCTTGTCGCTGGGCTTCCGGCATCAGCCCGGCGAGAATGAGGCTGAAGAAGCTTCCATCCGGCAATATGAAGCTTATATGAAACGCTATCTGGAGGGATTGCGCTTGGCCGGATCGCGTTATGCATATCATTCCATCGGCTCGGCTATAGCGGTGCGGGCCGGCAGTTATCTGGCTGCAGGGGGCATGCGAATGCCGCCGGCTGGTGAGGATTTCTATTTTTTGCAGGCGGTCTGCAAGACTGCGGCAGTGGTGCAGCTGGATGAACCGGTGGTATTCCCGTCTGCCCGGGTCTCGGACCGGGTGCTCTTCGGCACCGGCCCGATGCAGCGGAAACTGCAGCAGGGCGAAGCGTTGCTGCAGTTGCCGGAGTCAGGCTTTATAGCCTTGCGCGAACTGCTGGCTTTGACCACCGCCGAACTGCTTGCCTACCCGGCAGAGTTCGCGGAGAAGCTGGTGCCGGAGACCAGGCAGTTCCTGGAGCAGCGCGGGTTCTTTGCGGTCTGGCCGAAAATCCTGCTCAATACTGCACAGGAAGAGAACGCTCTGCGGCGCGCTTTCGACTGCTGGTTCGATGCCTTGAAAACTTATCAGTTCCTGCGGGCATGCGCAGAAACTGACGCGGCAGCAGAAAAACTTCCCCCGGCCCCCGCCCTCAATAGCCAATAAATCAGGCAAGGCATTTTTTACGTAACATACGATTTTATATTGCAAGCCGACTTTTGATTGGGAGAACAGAAAGATGAAACAACTCATTAAAGCCATTGTGCCCGCCTGTCTGCTCGGTTCCTTGTGTTCTATATTGTCTGGCTGCTTCATTACGAATGAGCTTATCGACAGCTGCAAAGATCGTGATCCTCGTGCCGAAACGTACCACGCGGCGTATATGCACGAAGGCGACATTATTCTTGAATATACCGTCCAAGATCAAAAACCCGGGAAGCGCTTAGCCGACCGCTACTGGGTAAGGCTTTATCTTGATAACCTGGCAGATGAATGCCTCAAAGGAGATTATTCCATCCATAGGAAGCCTCTGCCTGATCGGGAAAAGAAAAAGATGACGCCTATCCCTATCGTTGACCTCCACAAGCAGATTCCTGTTGACGATAATGAACGGTTCAAGCATGGAACTATTGATTTTATTAAGCAGCAACCCATAGACACCTTGCCGCAGGTATTTGTTTATACGAGCGACTGGCAACGATTATATGTGCGTTACCTGGATGCGGATTCCGGCAAGGTCAAGGTCTATAACTATGAGTCGTACGAAAGTTTCATTCATGGCTTAAACTATCCGAAACTTATTGCGCTTTTTCCCTTTGCCGTGATAGGAGACATCGTGACGTTCCCAGTGATGTTGGTAGTCCTTTTGTACGTCCCACGGTGGCCAATGTGAAGTGTACTGCTTACAGACCCATTACACTTTTATCCGCAGATTTTCCTATACTTGGCGTTCTTGACGTCAGGGCATCCAGTCCCCATCGCAACCTAATTTCCTGCAAAGCAACCCAAACATGGCGTAAGGGCATTTGGAGCGCGGAAGCTTGCTGCCGCAGCCTTGTCCCCGGAGGACTTCCGCCCTCGGGTTCAGGCGCTGCCCTGACCCACGGTATTATTGTTACCAAAAATCAAAAATGCAGTTACCTTGTTAACTGCTCGTTGATCGGCTACATTACTAGATTTACCATTATTGCTGGCTTTTGCATTCAGGAGTCATTCAAAAATCAAGACAGCCAAAGGGAAACGGAACTATAAGCTTGATTTTTGCCCAAATTCTTAACTGGCCAGAGTCTGTCTTACTGTCTGAAAGGTTGCTTGTGGCTCTATCACGACATAATTCTGGTATTGCTTCAGGTCGAAGTGAGCGTTCCGCGCACATATCCATAAGCGCGGTCTCGGCATTTTGCCTTTTATTGCGGCGTATTTTTTCTCGCTGCGGGTTTCTTTATGGTCTTTTTTTTCTATTGTTTATTGCCGGTTCTTTTCCGGCTTTCGCCTGGCCTACGGACTTGCAATGGCTTCCTATTTACCGGGGCGGGGTCACTCTCCATGACAGCCTTACAGATTCCAATGGCTCCCGGAATATTGTCGGCGACTCAGCCAATCCCTCCGGCTACATATTCAATGACGGCAGTTATTTTTATTTTCGCCTGCGTCTGGATGAGAGCCCTGCAGGCAGTGGCGGTCAGGGCCTGCTGCAATCCTTCGGCTGGGGCATGGTGCTGGACACCGACCTGAACGCCGCCACTTATGAATGGCTGATTATGGTCGATGGGATCGCTAAAAATGAGGCCATCCTTCTTGAGCAGAACACTATTCAGGGTACGATCAACGATCCCAGTGACAAAGCCGAAGTCACCGTTTATTCCGCCCCGTTAGCCGGCAATTACCGGATACTTGCAGCCAATACCTCGTTCAATGGAAGCCCCGATTATTACCTGGACTGGCGCTTCCCTTATGATATCTTCAAATTCTATACCCAGCTAAGCGACAGTTCCCCATTGCGAATCTTCGGGGGGTCCTCGAGCAATGCACAATCCCTTTCAGCCAGCGGCGGGGACCTGCTGGGCGCATCGGACCTGATCAGTGGTTTTTCCGACTACATCACGCCGCTGGGGCCTCGCCCCACTACCGGCACGGTGCAATTCGTTGAGAATTTGGCCGGCACCGGAGAAGTCACGACTTTCAATATCGGCGACACCCTTTATGTCAAAGTAACCGATGCGGATCAGAACTACGACTCCACCGGCCTCAACACGGTGCAGATCAGTCTTACCAGCCTGCATGGCGACTATGCCACCCTGACCCTGACTGAGACCGGGACCAATACGGGGGTCTTCACTGGTTCCATCGCGACGGTTGCCTCCACCACCGTGATTCCCAATGACAATCTGCTTCAGATTACGGCTGCCACCACCATTACCGCCACATATCTAGATGCCATCGATGCCGAGCTGCAGCGCAACCAGGCCCGCACCGACAGTGTCAATAACAACGCCCCCATGCTGACTTTACAGAAAAATGTCGATAAAAGCAGCGCCCCGCCCGGCAGCGAAATTATTTATTCCATCCTCTACCGGAATACAGGTACAGCGACAGCCAACACGATCCTGATCGCGGACTCAATTCCGCTGTATACCAGCTATGTGGCCGGCAGCCTGCGCCAGGCTCCCAGCGGAACAGCTTATGCTGACGCAACGCCTCTTACCGATGCAGCCGACGCCGACGCCGGACATGTCAATGGCGGGATGGTGCTCTTCAATATCCCCACCCTCGCACCCGGTGCGGAGGGGCTGGTCTTCTTCAAAGTCATTGTCCAGTAAACAGAAACAACAAGAGCTATACACCGTTACAAACAAATCACAATTGCAAGAAAAGGAGTGTATAAGTAATGCGCGTATCCAAGTAAGTCAAAGTCAAATAATTCTCTCGTTTTTTATCTCAACCATGAAAGGAAAATTCCAGATGAAAGCAACAATTGTTCGCAGGCAAGTCATTCAGACAACTCAAGGAGGTGCAATCATGAAGAAGTTCACTGCTTTTACTGTATTGACTTTTGCGCTGCTGATCAGCAACAGCGCCATCGCCGCCGGCTCTCCAGCCGGCACCGTAATCTCCAACCGGGCCTATGCCGATTACAAGGACGCCAACGGCAATGCCCTGCCCAGAGTCTATTCTGAGCCTGTGACCACCACTGTCAGCCAGATTGCCGGCGTCAGTGTCACCCCGGAAACTACCACCCGCACTGGGAAACAGGGAACCACCACAGCATTTGCATCGGTCATTACCAATACTGGCAACGGCTCGGATACATTTACACTGACTGCGGTCAACGATAAAGCGTGGACGACCAGAATCTATTTTGACAGCAACGGCAATGGCGTCCGGGATACCGGCGAAGACACCCAGGTGACCAGCACAACTCTCCTGGCGGGCGACACTGCGTACCAGGTCATCATCGAGGTGGATATCCCGGCGGGGACAGCTAATGCCACTTCGAGTGACACCACCCTGACCGCGACCTCGACCTTCAATACTGATGTCTTGGATACCGGCGTCTATACCGTCAGCGTGCAGGACGCTGTGCTGACCATCACCAAATATGTGGTGGAAACCCCGAGCACCAAACCGGGCGATGTGATTACCTATGCAATTGACGGCATCAACGACGGCTCCGCCGATGCCGAAAATGTCGTCATCACCGATGCGGTCCCGGCCAACACCACCTACGTAGCCGGCAGTCTCAGGGTCGGACCGGCCAGCGGCAGCTATGCCACAGCAGACGCGAAGACCGATGCCAACGATGATGAAGGTGAGAAATCTGCCAACTATATTGCTACTGAAAACAAAGTCAGGTTCATCTGGGGCACTGTCAAACCGAAAAATGAAACTACCGTACGCAACCGTTTCTACTTCCAGGTCAAGGTTAATGACAATATCCCCAGCGGTACTGTCATCACCAACATCGCTGATATCAACTATACAATCGGAGGCAATGCCCAACCGACCCTGCAGTCGACTCCGGCTTCTTTTAATGTTGGCAACTTGCCAGGAGTGGATTTGAACGCGACGGTAATCGCCCAAACCGGCGATCCCGGTGATACGCTCACTTATGCGTTCACCGTCACCAATACCGGCAATGCTCCTGATGTCATCGATCTGAGCTACACCTCGACCGCAGGCATAACCTGGGAGTTCTGGGTTGATATGAATGGTGACGGCATCGCCGGCAATGATGGCGATTACAAGCTGATCGACACGGATGGCGACGGTAAGCCCGATACCGGCAGTTTAAATCAGAATGGCATTCTCGCAGTCCTGGCGACTGCCACGGTTGCCGTTGGCACGCCTGACCAGTCTCAGGATATTCTGACGGTCACCGGTACCTCCAGCCTGGATACCAATGTCAAGGACAGTCTGATTTTCACCAGCACGGTCACCGCGCCGGTACTGTCCGTTGCCAAGACGGTCTCGCCGGAAGGCAATCAGCCTCCGGGCACAGTGCTGACCTATACGATTACCGTTACCAACAGCGGTACCGGGACCGGCACATCGGTCATCATTTCCGATATGATCCCGGCGTTCACTACCTACGTGCCAGGATCAATCATGCTCGGTAACACGCCGGGGAATCTGACTCAACGTACCGACGCCGCCGACACAGACGGAGTCCAGTATGATGCCGGCGCGAACGCAGTGGTCACTACTGGCACCGCCCTGGGGCCAACCGGTACTTTGATTCTCCAGTTCAAGGTTACCATCGACTGAGCCGGTTTCAGCGCCCGTGTTGCCGGGAAACGACCCGGCAACACGGGCCTCCACACTGACATTTAATTCTTGGTAATGTGTTAAATCTTGTGATGAATCTTTAAGGAGGCGTATGGTAGTATGTAGTTCAGGCTTATGTCACGCCCTTACAGGGCTCCTGGAATTTGGCAAAACTCCAGGCCTTCCTTTCCCTCCCTCCTCCCGCGGAGCGGGAGGAGGGAGGGAAAGGAAGGCAGAGGGTGGATGGTTCTCGTTTCCCAGGGTAGGCCGCTGTGCGGCCAACCCTGGGCTTTGAAGATGGCAACCCCGTTGGGGTTGTTGG
>JAAZIZ010000122.1 GCA_012800565.1 Lentisphaerota bacterium | reverse complement strand
TAGCGACTCTCACCCAGCGTTATGTGCAGGCCCTGGGAGATTCCCAGACTAAAATCCTGGATACCCGCAAGACTACTCCCGGCCTGCGGCTGTTGGAGAAATACGCGGTCTGGGCCGGCGGCGGGCAGAATCACCGCATCGGTCTCTATGACCGGATCATGATCAAGGACAATCACCGCGAGCTGGCCAAGCTTTGCGGCCCGGATGCTATCCCCCGGGCAGTGCAGGCCTGCCGCAAGCAGTATCCGCGGCTGGAAATTGAAGTCGAGGCGGATACTCTGGAAGATGTGCGGGCGGCGGCCGCCGCCGGGGTGGAGTATATTCTGCTGGATAATATGAGCGATGCGGAAATGGCCGAGGCCATCCGTATCATTGCTGGTCGGGCCAAGACTGAAGCCAGCGGCGGCATCACCCTGGAACGGCTGCCGGCACTGCGTCATCTGGGGCTGGATTTTATCAGCGTGGGCGCACTGACCCACAGTGCCACTGCAATAGATATCGGGCTGGATTTTATCAGCTGAGAAGAGATAAACGACGCCTCAGTGTTTTTTCTGAGCCTGGCGCAGCCGGTAGAAGTGATTGACTACCATATCGTCATAGACGTCTGCGCCGTGTCCGCCGCGGCCGGTTTCCTCATTGTCGTGTCCGCCGTGATCGGGCGTAAAGGTCAGCAGGCGGTTGTATCCTCCCCAGATTGCATCTATAAGCCCGGCCAGTTCCACAAATCTGGCGATGGAGTTGCGCATGGCCTGCAGGGCTTCATCAGAACGCGCTCCGGTCTTGTGCAGATTGCTGTCGTAGCTGCCGTCATACGAAACGATCAGATCGTAGTCGCTGTTGTGCAGCAGCAGTTTAGTAAACTCGAAGCTCTTATCTGAACTGCGCAGGGAAAAATAATCCACCTTGCGGTCGCGGAATATTTTATCGATGCTGCAGTTGTTGCTGGCGACGATGGCCACCTGCTTGCCGGCCTCGGCCAGGACATCGAAGACAGTCTCAACCGTCAGAACCGGCTTACTGTAGGCTTGGATGCCGTGAATCTCAGGCGGCGCACCGCTGAAGATGCTCGCGAAACAGACCGGCGTGACACTCGGCATCACCGTCGAGGACTTGATGCGGACTTCTGAGTTGGCGGTCAAAGCGGCAAAATCCTCGGGATAATCCTCCCAGAGGACATCACCGATGGCATCGGGGCAGAATATCAGGGCCTTTTCCAGCTGACCGGCGGCTCCGAAGCAGTGATGCCCCAGCTCCAGCACCGGTGCGATGGCTCGCCCCAGACTCTGGGCCGGAGTGCGCAGCCCCCATAATCCGCACAATGTCGGGGTGAAATCAGCAGTTGAATAATCAACACCATAAGTCTGCTGATGCCTGGTCAGCCCCAGTCTCGCTTCTTCGAGGTCCATTTTTTCCTGTTCCCTGTTTGAGATAATAATTATTCTATGCTTGCCAGACAATGTTGCAGAGTCTGCAAGGCCAAAGCAGTGTGCAGGAATTGCAGACTGCCGTCTCCCCATGAGCCGTCGTGCTTCTGCGACTCCAGGAGCTGAACGGTGAGAGGGTGCCGCCACGAGCCGTCCTCTTTTCCTCCTGACAGCGCTGTAAATGCCCGCATAGCGCGGCACAGCCATAACCTGGCTTCGGGATCACTGGCGAGCGGAGCCGCCAGCGCCTCCTGGCGCCAGGCCGCCAACTCCGGTGCCTGTATATCGCGGCCCGGGACGCAAAGCGCGGCGAACAGCCGTAGCCCAGCCGGGGAGGGCGGATTTTGCAGCTGCAGTTGCAGCGCGGATACCACTGCCGGCGGCAGCAGCGGCAGGGACTGACGGTCGAGCAGGTAGTGTATCTCCAGCAGCCATTGTCTGGCCTGGGGGGATAGTTCTCCGGCCGCCAGCCGGAGCAGTTCTGCCCTGCGTTCTGCAGTCAGCTGCTGACCCAAGCGCAACAGGCTGCGGCTGGCGAGGATGAAAGCATCAGCATCGGCGGTTGCGCCGGATGAGCGTAAAAAAACTCCTGCCGCCTGCAATTTGGGGCT
>JAAZIZ010000121.1 GCA_012800565.1 Lentisphaerota bacterium | reverse complement strand
GACAGCCGGATTGCGGGTCTTTCGCAATCAGGGTTATGTAGTCGGCTATGATGAAATCCGCCGCACGCCGGTCTGGGTCGCATATCGCTTGTTCGATGTGCAGGAGGAACCGCAGCGCAGCGAACGCCCTGAGTCATTCCAGGTCGATAAACGCAGTCTGGCTAAGGTCCGCAGCGAGGATTACACCGGCAGTGGCTTTGACCGCGGGCATCTGGCTCCAAATTATGGCATCGCCCGCTGTTATGGTCCTCAGGCCCAGGAGGAGACGTTTCTGATGACCAATATCGTCCCGCAACGACATGCTTTCAATGCCGGAATCTGGAAAACCCTGGAAATGCGCGAGGCGGTGAATTTCCCCGGCCGCTGTCGTGAAATTTGGGTTCTGACTGGCCCGGTATTCCTGAATTCTCCTGCCCGGGAACTGCCTTCCGGATTACCGGTGCCGGATGCATTCTTCAAGATCATGTTTGATGAACAGGAAGGCCGAGTCCGTTCTTTGGCTTTTCTCTTCGATCATAATGCGGATGCAAAACGTCCGCTGGCGGATTTCCTCTGTTCCATTGATCAGATTGAGGAACTTACCGGGATGGATTTCTGCCCGCAGCTGCCGGAAGCAGTGCAGCGGGAGCTGGAGTCACAGGTCAGCACCAGATGTTGGTGATGATTCAGGAGACTAAGTTTTGACGAACAGACTTTCCGAGGCGACCCTGCGGAACTGGCGCCGCCTGGCTGTCACAGACTCGTCTGAGCGCCTGCAGGCCAGGGCCAACAAGACCAGCTCAAAGAGACGTATTGTCCCGCTGGAGTATCTGACTAACCGCCGCAATCTGTCCCGGTTGCAGCAACTGCTGGCGCTGCTTGCCGGGAAAGACTGCCGGCAGCCGGATGTGCTGTTCTCGCTGGGAAGGAATTTGCTGCGACGCAAGAATATTCTGGACCGCCCCCATGTCCAGGCGGTTCTCGCTGATTATCCCTGGCAGGTGATTGCTGAGCTGGAGACATATCCGCTGCCGGAGGACGAGTTTGATTTCCTCGGCTTGCTGTATCAGTGCCTGAAATCCGAGGGCGAAAAAAACCGCCAGGGGTCCTATTATACTCCTTTGCCACTTATTCACCAGCTATTGCAGGAGGTTTCCTGCCCTGAACATGCGGATTGGCTTGATCCGTGCTGCGGCAGCGGCGCTTTTCTGCTGGCGGCACCGGTGCGGCAGCCGCAACAGCTGACCGGAATTGATATTGATGAACTGGCGGTAATGCTGGCCAAAATAAATCTGCTGCTCAAATTCCCGGAACAGGAATTCAGCCCCAGGATCTTTTGCCGCAATTTTCTCCATCCATGGCCGGATGAACTGCTTGCTGGGTCAGGGTTGCATACTGGTCTGCAATACGACTGCATTGTCTCCAATCCTCCTTGGGGAGCTTGCCTTCCGAGCCGGACAGGGGCGGCAGTCAACTTGCCCGCCGAGGAGACTTTCTCCAGCATGCTGCAGCAATCCTACCGGCTTTTACGCCCGGGCGGAGAACTGCATTTCCTCCTGCCGGAGTCCGCCCTGCAGATCAAAGCCCACCGCGAGTTCCGCAGGTTTCTGCTGCAGGACTGCCGCCTGCACAAAATCTCTGTTTTCCGCAACCGATTTGCAGGCGTAAGCAGCAGAAGCATCGGTGTGTCCATCAGCCGGAATCCCCCCGGAGCAGAATTCTGCTTCTGCCAAGACGGGGCCAGTATTTCACTTTTCCGCAAAACCATCCTGCAGGACGAACAGCTCCGGGTGCAGTTCCTCAGTGTCCAGGACCGGCGCATACTCTCGGCGCTTTATGAGCGCCAGGCAGCTACTCTGGCCGGCAGTACCTGGGGACTGGGGATTGTCACCGGTGACAACCGCGGTAAATTGCGCGACTGCGGCGGGGATGGTTGGGAGGCGGTCTATACGGGCCGGGAAATCTCTGAGTACCAACTGCATCCACCCCGGAAATTCATCCGCTTTGACCGTTCGCAGCTGCAGCAGGCCGCCCCGGACTGGCTTTACCGTGCGCCCGTGAAACTGGTCTATAAATTCATCTCGCCGCGTCCGGTTTTCACTTGTGATCAAGGACAGCATCTATTTCTGAACAGCGCCAATATGCTTATTCCGGCCATTCCTGGCCTGGACTGCTTAACCGTGCTGGCATTCCTGAATTCCCTGCTGTTCCGCTATATTTACCAGAAGCAGTTCACCGACCTGAAAGTTCTGCAGGGCAACCTCCTGCGGCTACCTTTCCCGGCTGTATCATCCCGGCAGGACCGGTGCCTCAGCCAGCTTGCCCAGGGGATTCTGGCGGGCGAAGCAGACTGCCGGGCAGAACTGGAGAACCAGGTCTTCGCCGCTTTCGCAGTGCCTGACCGGGACCGGGATTATATTCTGGAACAACTGCAGAAATCCTGAACCGTATTCGAACCGCAAAAAACAGCCGCCCGGCTGCATGCGGCAACCCGGCGGCTGACGTTCACTGATTTGTTCAGCAGCGTAGATTATTTCAGGTACGGGGAATCTTGGGCACCCAGGTCGAGGTGTCCGGAATTTCAAACCCCTCCGGGAATTCGCTTTCCTGTACCCGCAGCCAGTACTGATTGCGTCCGAAAGGGCCGATTTTGCCTCGGACCACCAGATGCTGTTTTTCTTCATCCCAGTGAATCGTGCTGCTGTAGACCTTTCCTTTCTTGGGGTCCAGAATTTTGCCCTTGTGCCAACGCTGTTTGGACTCGTCTTTGATCAGTTCCCAGACGATATCCAGGCCGGCAAAATATGGCTGCTCGGGCAGCGCAACTGCACGCTCTTTGGGAGCGTAAATGGTGTTTTTGACCTGCCCGTTTTCATCAAAGGTGATAATCAGGCGACCGTACAACATGCCCTGGTACTGGTACAGAGCAATAATCGAACGCTGCCGCCCAGTCTCATCATCGATGATTTTCCAGAATCCTTCCGCCAGATCGGCAGCTTTTACCTGAAATCCGCACAGAAGCGCCAGCAGCAGCAGAGATATCAATCTACGCATTGTTTTGTTCTCCGGGGGATAAAATGATGTTCTCACAAGTCTTCGGCAGCAATTCAACAGATATTCCCTGACGGCTCCAGTCATTGGTAAAATCCCTGGCAGGTATTCTGCAATTCCGGTTCTACCTGCCAGTGTTGCGGGAACGTCCGGCATTGCAATGGCTTAACCGGATTGATGCGGCATAAGTTGTCTTGGCCCAGGAATACACAGGCACCATCCTCGCGGTCGGTCAGAATCAGGCATTTCCGGTCTGGGGCGAGGCGGGTGTACTGCTGCCGGAATTCCTCCTGGCTCAGCTGCAGGAAAGCAGCAATATCCATGACGGCATATTCGTCGAGCCGGACAATGCCGGGCCAGCGGCAGCAGTTGCCGCAGCAGCGGCAATGGAAGATGCGTTCAGACATATCGTAAACAAGCTTCCGGGGGTACCGGGAGAGTCATTTGTAGATGATTTCCGGGATCGATTCACCGCGCAATTCCACGGTGTGGTTGTCAAGCACCCGGACGTTGGCATCGCCCAGGTACATGTCAGTGACCTCGGTGTGGAAAAAGCTCTTGCGCAGGATGTAAGGCCCGGGCCAGCGTACCGGCGGCAGCGGATGCTGCAGATGCTGGCGCAGAGCCAGCCCGGCCTGCTGTTCGATCAGAGCCCGGGCTTCAATGCAAGTCAGAGTCAGGGCTGAGGCGCGACCCAGGCCTTCTTTGACGGCAGCAGTCACAATGCCTGGTTGCAGCTCTTCTGCTTCCCGGCAGGCCGCCTGATCCCCGGACAGGAAGATATACGGGAGGCCGAAGGAGCCAGCCAGCAGCGCGAACTGGGCGATCTCGCCGATCTCCCGCCCGTTCAGGGTGTAGGAGATGATCTCGGCCGAACTCTGCGTATGATTCAGATTACCGCTGCGTTCGCCCGCCATCGCATGTTGTCCCACGTGGGCAATGGCATTGAAACGCCCGGCCAGGCGGCTGAAGAGCCAGACCAGCGGGGGCGTGGGCCCGCCGTGAATCAGGCGGGCCGGCGGCTGCAGGGTTTCAAAATCAATAGCCCCGCAGCCGTGTCCGTCCCAGACCGTTACTGCGCTGGCACCGGCCTGCATGAATCCGCGCACTGCGGCATTCACTTCTTCGGTGAGCAGCCGACAGTTGCGCGGGTAATTCACATTGCCGCCGGTGGTGTCGACAAGCGGCTTGACCACACCGGCCACGCCCTCGATGTCAGTCATAATCAGGATATGCATGTGTGCGTCTTCAGGTCAGGGGAAGTAGATTTGCCTGTGGGTTGCTCCGAGATGCTCGTAAATCTCGGGCAGATCAGTGAGTTGCAGAATCCCGGTCGGCATCATCGACTGAGGATAGGGGATGATCTGCTTGCGCACCATGGAATCAAACGACGGCGGGGCATCAATCAGAGTAACCTTATTTGTCGCACCGGAGAGCAGGGCGGCCAGAACCGCTGGCACGCTGCCTTGGCCGCGGGCGACCAGATCGATCTTCTTGACCCCGTAAGCCTGCAGCAGTTTGAAAGCTGAAAGCACATCCCGGACCCGGCCAGTCAGGTACAGCTCACCCAGCATCAGCCCGCAGGCCGAGTAATGGTAATCGTCGCAATAGTAGGCGAAGAAATCGCGCCCCAGCATATCAGGGAAGGCGTACAGCGGGTCACAACTGACTTTGCGTCCGTATTTGGCCGAGTGTCCGGTATTCGGATTGCAGGCCAGCGACATCATGTCGCCCAGCCCACGGATGTCTACCCCGAACCAGCCTTCGCCCTGGCTGAATTCATTGATGCGCAACATCTCATCAAGCGAATCCTGATGCGGGACATACAGCGTGACATGCTCCAGGTCTTCGGGAAAATGGAAAGTGTATTTCCGGCTCGTGCAGAGGAACTTGAGCATCGCCAGCATCTCTGGCTCGGTCTCCATGGCATAGCGGGAACAGAGCTGATAGCCGCAGTCGCCGGCGATGATCGGCCGCAGGACCCGGTAATGGGGCACCGGCACTGGCTCAATCTTCAACAGCTGGGCGAGTTTCTGGCGCAGTTCCGCCAGAGGCAGCTTCGGACGCTGGTTCTTGAATTTGTCAGCCAGCTCCTGGACGAAAGAGATGAAACCGCGCTCGCCTTCCAGATAGTGCACCTGACCGCGAGGAGTACACTGCAGCTGCTCGTCAGTGAAGACCTTCATCTCCTCCGGCTCTGGCGCAGGCTCGGGCAACCCCAGCATTTTATTGAAGAATTTCACCATCGCTTCGCGGTTTTCCCGGTGATAGCCGTGATCGCAAGGTCCAATGAAGACATCGGCCTGATCCGGTACTCCCAGGATGCTGTAGATGCGTTTGACTTCCGCTGCGGTCTCCCGTGCACCACGCTCGTCAAAAAAGTCGTTTTTCTGTCCCAGTACCAATACCGGCCGAGGGGCGTTGGCCAGCAGCAGGTCGCCCATCTCGCAGCCCAGTCCCACGAAGAACTGCGGTTCCTGTTCAGCATCGCAGGGTTCCTCGTTTTCCAAATGATGTACCCAAGTGGAGATGTAGCAGCTCGGAGCCGCCGCGAACAGACGATCATCGACAGCGGTCAGAAAAGCGCTCATATTCCCGCCCCCGGAATTACCGGTGACACAGACCTGGGCCGGATTGACTTCCGGCCGGCTCAGGAGGTAATCCAGGCTGCGGACCGCATCCCACAGGCACCAGGAGGTATAATACTCACCGACCAGCAGCATCTGCTTGGCGATCATATTGTGCTCGCGGGTGGTGGCATACAGCACCCCGGTGATTTCGGCATTGGGCGCGTCGATGAACATGCTGCGCTCGCCCTGCCCGGAGGGGTCGGGGCAGAGTACCACATAGCCCTCACGGACCAGGTTCAGAATCGCTTTCTGATAGACGTCAGCGGCCTTGCCGTTGGTGGAATGCCCGCACAAAAACAGCACTGCGGGAGCATTGGCGGCCTGGTCGGGGATATACAGATTGGCGGTTACTGGCAGCTGCGGCCGGCTGTGGTAGATGACATTTTCGACTCGGAAACCCTCACCTGTCAGAGTCTTGCAGACTCTCGGCTGCAGTGGGGTCTTCTCGGTCGGCAGACCGAAAGATTGCTTGACTTTCTCTCTGATTTCGGCCTGGTAGCGCTTGAAATCCTCGGGTGTCTTGATGCTTTCCAAGCGGGCCCGGCGCTGTTCCGCATTGGCCCGGAACTTGCGAAGGTAGTATTCGTTGATAAGATGTCCGAAAGTATTGATCATGTTTTTTCTCCTGCTGCGGTGTATGCGGACGGTTCAAGGGTGGTTCAGGGTTCCTGTTCGGCGTAGCGTGCGACCTGCAGATCGGTAATGCGATGGATTTCCTTGCGCAGCGCCTCGAGCTTGAACTGCTCGATCAGCAGCAGGATGTTGGCGGTCAGATGGGCATGTGACTGGCAGGTCATCATGTGCCGTACTGCCGGGGTCCGATGCACAATCTCCGGCTCCATGTAGCGCTCTGCCAGCTCATCTTTGGGGAAATTCTTCAGCCACCACAGCGGAGTCTGATACCGGTGGGCGCACCAGATGTCATAATAATGATCGCCTTCCTCGTGGAAGATTTTAGTAATCTGATTCAGGTAATCCAGGAACCACTGCCGCTGTTTGCCGGTCAGAGGATGAATTTTCCAGGTTGGCAGATCACTGAAGTAGTACGGGGTGACTTCCAGTTCATAAGCACCCTGACGGTCAAAACTGATGCGCGGCAGGTAGCCGGCAAACCAGAATTGGCTTGCATCATAGTTGCCGCTCTCGCGCCAGGGGAAGAAGAAGTTGCCGGGGGAGTAGATGATCGGCACTCCCTGGTGTACTTCCAGTCCCTGCGGACAATGGGGATGGATATTGACAACTGCTGATGCTCCAGCTTCGGCAAAGGCGCGGTAGGTCTGTTTCATGCGCGGGCTGGGAATGGGATTATATTCGTTGCCGCCGTGAATGACTACCAGCACCAGATCATTGGCCGCTTTCTCCTGCCGGATGTCTGCCAGGGTATCCAAGGTATCCAGAGGATTGGCACCGGGATAATCCTTGCGGGCCAGGCCGAACTCTCCTTCGGCTACATTGATTATGCTCAGCTTCAGGCCATTCCGCTCCAGGCGCAGGGGTTTCCGCGCCGCAGCCAGATTCTCGCCGGCACCGACGCTGCGGATGCCGTTCTTGGCCAAGACTGACAAGGTCGAGAGCGTGCCCTGTGCGTCCTGGTCACCGGTGTGGTTGTTGGCCAGCAAGGCGATGTCAAAATGGCCAGCCTTGAGAAAATCCACGCATTCAGGATGCACCTGCAGATTCGGGCCGCACTTCGAAATGGGAGCGGCTTTTTCGCACAGCGGAGTCTCCCACTGCACCAGACGCAGGTCAGCCTGATCGAGATAGGGCAGGATATCTGCCAGGATGTCCTTGGAATGGCCGTCGCGGACATACTGCTCGGCATCATTTCGAGGACAGACATCACCAGCTATCGCCAAAGAGAGGGTCTGATTACCTGCCGGTTTGCGCCAATTGATTTTTCCGTTTTCCAACATCTTGTGCCTTTCTTAGTTATGGTTGTGGTTGTGCAAAATGGACCGAAAAAATGCTGCTTCTGCTTGCTCCGGATCAGGATTCCAGAGTAACTTTCGGGGGATGGATATAATCAAGAAAACGTTCGGCGACTGCAGCCTCATGGGTATCGCCGCGGTGACAGAAGACACGGTATCGGAAAGTACACTGCTGTCCTGCGGCCAGAGTCATGCTGCCATCGCGACTTTTGTCTTGGTGAAAATACGATAGTCCGAAGGGGTTGGCAGTCATCAGGCCGTAATTGCGCACATGCCAGTAGGTGGGATAGCAGTAGTTGTCCGGGTTATCCATGATGCAGACCCCGGCTTCGCCATCCGGGAGTCGCCCGGAGTAGTCGCACCAGGGGGCGCGCTTGCCCCAAGTCTCCTCTTCACCGCTGCCGCCATAAGCGTTGACAATGCTGCCGCCGCGCGTGCCCTCCATGGCGCAAGCAACTCGCAGAGAACAGAGCCCACCTTCTTTGGTGTCCGCGAAAGTGACCGCACCATGGCAGGCCGAAAAAGTGATTTGCAGGTCCAGCAGGCTGTTCTGCCCCGGCAGCTGATAGAAAGTCAGTTCCCGGCATTCATCCAGCTGGCGTTTGCCTTTTTCGGTCAGCCAGTCCAGCTGCAGGCGGATTCGAGCCAGCAATGGCCCCGCGACGCAGACCTCGCGAGTGCGGCAGCGGATGCTGCCGTGGCCGTGCTCGGAATCGCTCCAGTTATTGCAGCCGCTCAGGTCTCCCCAGGCGGTCCAGAAGCTCTTTTGGTGCGGATGGTCGGTGCTTTCGCCCTCCGGTCCAGGCGCAATGGGCCAGGAACGGGTGAGACTGCTGCCGGTCGGGCCGTTCAGCGGATAGAGGAAAGGCCGCACCCATTGGCTGCCGGTGTGCAAGGTGGTGAACAATTTACCGTTGCTCAGGACATCAAGGGTGTCGTGGTGCTCAATCAGTTCCAGCACTCGCCGGGGGCGGTTGCTCGGCACCAGGCTGTACGTCCGGCTCTGCCGGGCGGGCAGAACCGGCAGAACAAAGAACAGTTTCGCTTCAGCAGTGCCTGGAGCGAGAATCTGCACTGGCAGACGGCGTCCACGGCCATCCTGCAGGGCATAATGGCGCCGGTGGTCCAGACCCGCCGGGGAGGCACAGTAAAGCGGGCAGTCCTTGCGCGGGTGCGGTCCGGCCTCAATGCGGATTTGAACTGGTGCAGTCATGGCGGAAGACTCCTGGGCAGAAGCGAGAGGGATTAAGTTGAGGACCGGTCCCGGGCAGAATCCAGTCCGGACTGAATCGCAGCCAGAAAAAAATCCGGCAAGCGTATCGGCTTGTGTTCCCGGTCGATGGCGGCCAAGGTGATGCAGCCATCGACCAGCAGTTCAGCATCACGATAGACCTCGCTGCTGATGCTCAAGCTGACCCGGCGGATTTCACTGACCCGGGAGCGGATTTCCAGCAGGTCGTCATAGCCGGCGCTGCGGCGGTAGTTGCAGACTGCCCGGGTGACGGCCAGAAACAGCCCGCCTTGCTCCAGTTCACGGTAGGTCAAGCCGGCGGCACGCAGCATTTCTGTCCGGCTGCGTTCAAAGTACACCAGATAGTTGGCGTGATATACGACGCCCATCTGGTCGGTGTCTGCATATGGAACGCGATATGTGAGGCTATGAAACATAATGCTGGCGGTAAAAAATTCAACTATGCTGCGGCATAACGTTTTCAGGGCTGTTTCGATGCGGGAAATTGCTGAATTTGTCCCGGGTGACGAGGTCAATGCCGGCACGGCTGTCCTGGCGGCAGAGCTTGGGCAAATTCCCGCCCAGCCCGATCTTCTCTTCACAGATGATCACAGCCCCCTGTATGCCGGGGATACGCAGCAGTCGCGTCAGAGTCGGGTCGATATCAGCGGCACAGCGCACCAAATTTCCAGCCAGAGTGGCGGCGGCATCTGCCAGAGAAGCATCCTTGGCCAGCACACTTGCCAGCTGACAACGTCCGAAACTGAGTGAATGCCCCATCAGGCTGGATGAAGAACAGAGCGAGAGCGGCAGCTGTTCGGGAGTGAACTCAAAGGCCAGGCAGTTAAAGGCACTGCCCGGCCCGGCATAGATACCTACTCGCAATGGCTGCGGCGAGGCCAGATAAAGGTCTCCGCCATTTTCCACAATGGCCTCGGTGGCCCCGCCGGCCAGCGCGGCCTCGGCGGCGGCCTGGGCAATCGCACCGGCTACTGCCGCCAGAGGTCCTACCCCGGTCTGCGCCGCTGCCGCCGCCATCCGCTCCGCAATCGGTGGGGCGCCAGGCAACAGCCCGATAGGCTCCAGGGAAGTCCGGAACAGTGGCTGCAGCAGGATATATTGCTCCAGCAGCTCCCGCTGCCGGACAATTTCAGCGGTTATCAGGTCCAGGCGGGTGGAGCAGAGGCGGAAATTGCTGTTACGGTAAGAAAACGACTGGAATTGACGCATGGCAAGCGGCGCTTATAACACCGAGGTGCAGGCTCCAAAGGGGCAATTGGTGGTGCACAGCGAGCAGGAGATGCAAAGCGACTGATCCAGATCTACCTGCATAGTCCTGCGGTCGGCGATATGCAGAGCGTTAGTGGGGCAGTGGCTGACGCAGTTGCCGCAGTGAGTGCAGAGGTTGTTGTCGCGCAAGATGCCGTTCTCGACCGATTCCACTTGCACCTGCATGCCGCACAGGAATGCTTTGCCCCGGGCCAGGTCTGCTTCCTCACCGGTCAGATTTACTACCAGATAGCCCTCTTTGTCCTGAGTCACTTTGGCAACGTAGATGTTCACTACCAGATTGTAGTCCTTGATGAGCTGGTAGACAATGGGCTTGCCAGTCTCCGTCTTGGGAAAACGCAGGAGAATCTTCTCTGATTTCATAATGTTTTCTCCCTGATCGGAAAGGGCTTGGAGAATTGCTCCCGGGGCAGCAGCTGCGAGGGCTCTGAGAGCAGGAATTTGCCTTTGCTGATCTCGGCTTTGAGCAGCTCGGCAATTTCCAGGGCCAAGGAGTATGACGACAGCGAGCTGGTCGCAATCTTGTGCCCGTTCAGCTCAATCTGGCCGGATTTGAGTTGTTCGTAATTGGCGTATCCGAGTACCCGGCCGGTCTTCATCGGATAATCCAGGCTGTAGTCGGTGATCGGCGCGAGAATCTCACTGTCCCGCACGCAGACCTGCCGGAGAATGCGCTGATTGAGTATCGGTATGGGGATGCCTATTCCGAGGGCCAGGGAGACACCATAGCCGCGAAAACTGCAGCCACGCACATATTTGCGTTGCATCTGCTTCATGTCTGCGGTCAGGCCCAATGTCCCTGCACCCTCCATAGGCACGCCGTTTGGGCTGCGTTGGCAGGTGGGGAAATGCTGAGTGCCTTCCGCATACACATGGCCGTGGGAGCCTGCCAGCCAGACTGCCGTGCCGATGCCGATGGTCTCGTACCAGGGGTCGTTCAACAAGGGCGAGAGCTGTCCGGCTGAACAGTAGCTGGCATTCTGCATATTGGGCTCCAGCTGCCCCAAATATGTATACAATCGCTTCTCGGAACAGTTTACTGCCACGTTGTAGTTTTGGTAGCAGTTGCGTGGATTGACCATAATGGCCTGGTTCAAGTCATGGATGCAGACTTCCGTGCGCAGCTCCCGCCGGGGATATTCCTGGGTACCGTAGGAAGTGGCAATGACCTCCACCATCTCGCCAGCCACCAGCTTCTCAATCACGTGTGCACCGCCGAAAGAGAATTCGCCGGGGAAAGTCAGGTTGGCCGGGGCATTCACCCTGAGCTGGGTCGCACCCAGAAAAACATCCACCGCCGCCAGTCCGCTGTAGGCCATCACACCGTCGATCGTGCACTCGGAGATGCGGATTTTGGGCACGCACTGGCCGAAATTCAGAAAGCAGCCTGAGGAGCACATCGGTCCGAAAGTGGCTGTAGTGACTACATCGACCTCGGCCAGGGCTTTGTCTTCGCCCTTGCGATCGACATAATCAATGATCTCTTCAGCGGTCAGCACCACGGCTTTGCCGGAGGCGATCTTGTCATTGATTTCTTTGTATGTTCGCATTTTTACACTCTTGCCTGAGACCGGGGAAAACCGCGGGGTGACAACCGAGCGGGCTACGTGGATGGATACTGGCTCATTACTTTCTGATGCATCATTTCATCCAGCAGACGCTGGACTTCAGTGTCAGAATCGCAGTTGCTGGCTTTTTCCCATAAGGACTCGCATTCATCAATATTCAACTTGCCGACGTAATCGCGTACTGCCGGAATGGAATTGGCATTCATACTCAGTTCGCGCAACCCGGCCCCCAGCAGCAAAGGCAGCGCCCGGGCCATTCCGGCCAGTTCACCGCAGAGGGACAGACGTTTCCCGGGGAAGCGGGCGACCTCGCGGCACAACTGGCGTAATATCCGCAGAACAATGGGGTGGGTTTGCCGGAACCAATGGTTTACCCGGGCATTACCACGATCAACTGCAAACAGATATTGCACCAGATCGTTAGTGCCAATGCTAATGAAATCAACCTCCGGCAGCAGCTTATCAAGGCTGAAAACCGCCGAAGGAACCTCCAGCATAATGCCTACGGGGCAGTTGTCAGCAAAAGGCAGGCCGTCTTTCAGCAGGCTGTGCTTGGCTTCCAGCAGCGCCTGCTGGGCCAGCAGCAGGTCTTGCTTGTCGGCGACCATGGGGAAGAGCAGATTTACCGGTCCCAGTACTGTAGTGCGCAAAATAGCCCGCAGTTGAGTATGCATAAACGCCGGATTGGAGAGCAGGAAGCGCAACCCGCGCCAACCCAGGCTGGGGTTTGCCTCCTGGCCCCAATCGACGTAGGGCAAGGGCTTGTCACCACCAATGTCCAGGGCCCGGATCGTGACCGGGCTGCCTTTGGCAGCCTTGACCAGACGGGATATGATGCGGACCTGCTCATCCTCATCCGGCATATTGTTGCGGATCATGAACATGAATTCAGTACGGTACAGACCGATATTCCGTACACCCATGCTGTGCAGGGTCGGCAGCTCGCTGAACAAAGTGATATTGCCGCTTAAATGCACCACCGCTCCGTCTTGAGTGCGGGGAGAGTCATCCACCGGGCAGTCATCGACAGGCAGAGCAGAAACACGCATTTTCCGCGACTGGACCAGCGGCTGGGCGTATTGTTTGATCAGCTCGGTAGTGGGATGCAGGTAACACAGCCCGGCCTGGCAGTCCAGCAGGATTTTGTCGCCGGACCTGACGATATCAGGCAGTTCCTTGATGCCAATCAGCATCGGAATGCGCAGGGCCTTGGCGAGAATCGCGGCATGCGAGGTCTGCCCGCCGCTTTCGCAGACGATGCCGTTGACATTTTTCAAGGGCGAGGCAATCAGCTGAGTGGGAAGAAGCTCCCGCGCCACCAGAATGATCTTGCGTTCCGGCCGGGACGGTTTTTCTTCCGTCAGACGGTCTTGGGACTGCTGGCCGTTGCGAATGCTGGCTGCGGCGTTCTTCAGGCGCAGCAGCACGTCCTTGATGTCGAACAGGCGTTCCCGCAGATACTCATCCTCAATTTTTTCGTAGGTGTCGCTTAAGTCCTTGAAAGTAAGGCTCAGGGAACTGTCCAGGGAATAGTTTGCCTGCAGGTACTTGTTGATCATCTCATGCAAGGTGACATCTTCAAGCAACTGCTGGTAGATGGCAAAAATCGACACATCGGCCTCGGTCAGGATGTTCTCTACCTCAGCCGTGATTTTCTTCAGCGAGGTTTTGACTTCCTGGATGGCTTCGCGCAGCAATTCCCGCTCCCCGGAGGGATTGTTGCTCTTCTGCAACTCCAGAATCTCCAGCGATTCCAGCGGAGCCAGAACCATTGCACTACCACTGCTGACCCCGGGGACTACCGGTCTGCCTCGGAACATGCGCACGCCATTGTCGGAGGTTTCGCCAGTGCCAGAATGGGACTGCTCGTTTGCGGCTTCGGCTTGGACCGCATTAATCTGCTGAGTCAGCAAAATGTTCTGGCAGAAAGTCGCCAGCGGTGTGGCGAGGCTTTCACAGATACTTACCATCTTGCCGGGGAAAACCTGCTTGCTGGTCCGGCCTATGCTCAGGGTGCCGATAGCTTTGCCGCAGGCCAGCAGTGGCACCACCAGCAGGCTGTTGATTCTGGCCAGCAAAGTAGTCGGAATGGTACTGCGGCTGGCATAGGGCGAGCAGAAAGGGATATTGATAGTCTTCTGGCGCTGAAAAGCCGCCTCAGTGATGGTTTTCTGGGTCGTGAAAGACTGCCGTTCAGAGAAATACAGTCCGTAGTCGGCAACCAGGCGCAGAGGCGTATAGGCATCTTCTTGCAGGCAAATCAGCACGACTTTCGCATGCAGAGCCTCGCCGATAAGCTTGACAATCTGCATCAGGGTCTTGTTCAGGTCTGATTCTGATGCATGTGCGATTAGTTCGCACACATCGCTGACTAATTGCAGTTTTTCTTCGCGCATTTCTCGGTCCTCCCGAAAACGCTGGCGTCAGGAAAACATCCTGGCGGCTCTGATTCACCCGTTATCCCTCTTTCTCTTCAGATGCCGTCGCCAGTAAATTCTCTTCCTGCCGGGGTAAAGACACTGACCGGAGGATAAAAAGCAGCTTCGCCTGTAAGCCGGATTCTGTGCCCCTGCAATGACGCGGGGGTGACGACCATTCATCTATGCGACCGATACCCGGAACTGCGGCTGATTAGGCCATGGTGCGAGCAACACCGTTGTTCCCTATTTGGTCTTGCACCGGAAGGGGCTTGCACTGCCGTCGGAGTCACCTCCGGACGCGGTGGGCTCTTACCCCACCTTTTCACCCTTACCCCGAAAGGCGGTTTGTTTTCTGTTGCGCTTTCCTGGCCGCGGCATCTGGACCGCGACATCCGGTCTTTCAACCGGACTTCCTGCTCTGTGGTGTCCGGACTTTCCTCCCCGCTGAAGCGGAGCGGCCGTCCGTCGAAGCTGCAAAATCAAAACAATAATATAATATCACGGTACGGTAAATGCTATTGCCGAGAGCAATTATCAGCCGATTCCCGGTTCTTAAGCATCTCGGTTGTGTTTGGCATTTGGCATGGAACCGGGCTGGTTGCAGCGACGCCTGGCAATCAGGGGCAATCACCAAGACTGACTGTCCCCCAACAGCCGGTCCGCCTCTACCAGCGCCAGCGCCAGCTGACCGCTCATGCGGAAATTGTGGGGCCGGCGGATATAGTAGTCTTGGCTCAGGGCAAAACCGGTGCCGGAACAGTTCTCGGCAAAACCGCCGCGGTAGCACATCCGCAGCATTGCCTTTCCGGCCAGCCGCAGCATATTGCGGTATTTTGGCACTGGCAGCCAGCCTTGATTCAGGAGGCGGGAATATACAGCCAGGAAGCACATTGTGCAGGAGGTATCAGGGGCGGATGCTTTCTGGTCAAGGATGTTGTGCCAGAGGCCGTCCGGACGCTGGCAGGCCAGCAGCCCTTCGCCCAGATACTCGACCCAGTCCAATATTTCCTGCCGGCAGTCGGCGGGCATTTCCGGAAAGAATCTCAGCATCAGGTCCAATCCCCAGAGGATGTGGGCTGCGCCTCGTCCCCATTTGCTGCCCCGGCTTTGTCCCTGGATGGTGAAATGCCAGGGCAGGTGATCCTGCGGATCGCAGTTATGCTCCCGCAGATAGCGGACCAGCTGCATCGCCTCGTTTAGGTATTTCTCATCGCCGGAGTAGGCTGTTGCCGCTGCCAGCACTCCGCCATGGAAATGCATCAGCTCGGTATACACGCCTTGCCCGCGTACCCGATTACTGCCCAGCGCTCCAGGCGGCGAACAATGGCGTCCCAGGGGATCGGCCTGGAAGCCGGCGCCGCCCAGCAGGCCGCCGGCAATACGCGGACGGGCGGCGATGGTGCGGTCCAGGACTCTCAGCATTGCCTCAGCGAAGCGCCGTTCGCCGGTGAGCTGGTAATGCCGGTAGGCGTAGCTCCAGGCGGAGAGGACGTCATGATTGGGCGGAAGCGCGTACTCGTCCTGGCGGGAAAACAGCGCCGTCATAATCTCCAGATATTCCTTGGAGCCATTGCCGAAACGCGATTCGGCAATGCATTCCAGGCCGCGCAGATTGTGCAGCGTGAATTCATTGAAAGCCGGATTGCCCTGCAGGTAGGTCCGGCAGTAGTCTGCCACAAAGTCCAGGGTTACGGCCAAGTCCTGAGATGGCATGGCCTCTCCGTCGCTGTGTACCCCGCTGTAGGCCAGGGCGCCGTTGATTGAGATTTCAGTCAGGCAGTTGATGACTGTGCGATCATTCGGGTCATTGCCGATCTGATCATAGAAAGAGACGTGTTTCTCCAGGGCAAAACGCTCCACTTCAGCCAGCTGCTCAGCGGTCAGGCGGTCCAGGCTGCCCTTGTCCAGCAGCAGCAGTTGGGACTTCAGCAAGTCGGCGCTGAATTCCGTGGGGATGCGGTTCTCCCGATAGCCTGTGAAGTTGACCTGGTTGGCCAACAGGCGGTTTACTACGGCATGCAGAATCAGAGAGTCCTGGGGCAGAGACGTAAGAATCGCAACTTGCGGAGTGCTCATTACAATACCTCAGTTTTGCCGGTTAAATAAGAAAGCCGCTGAAATATTTCAGCGGCTTGTAAACTTGGCGTGCCCGGCGGGATTCGAACCCACGACCTTCTGCTCCGGAGGCAGACGCTCTATCCAGCTGAGCTACGGGCACGGCACATATATTTGGTAAGATAACCTTTCAAACCACCCGGGGGTGTTATCCGGGCGGTTTGAGAATACTAATCTGTAATTACCGGGCGTAGAACTCGATAACTTTCATGATATTGACATCGACTTTGATTTCTTCCGGGAGCGGCTCTCTAGCAACCGTGACTTTGCAGGCTTCCTGGTCTTTCTGCAGATAATCCGGAACAACCGCATCGTTCCCTTTGGCAATTTCGCAGATCACAGGTGAACGCTGCGCATTGATTGAAATCACCTGGCCGGGTTTCAACCGATAACTGGCACGGTCAACAATCTTGCCGTCAACCAGAACATGTCGATGCGAAACCAGCTGACGGGCGGCCCAGATCGTCTTAGCCAGGCCACTACGGAAAACGACGCTCATAAGGCGCATTTCCAAATTCCGGATCAGTTTGTCGCCGGTCGTACCTTCACCGACTTTGGATTTCTGATAAATGAAACGGAGCTGATGCTCAGTAAGATCGTAAAAGGCTTTCAATTTCTGCTTCTCAAGCAGCAATTCGCCATAGGTCGATAATTTGGTTCGCCGCTTGTTCGGGCCATGCTGACCGGCGGGATAAGCGCGCGGGGTCGAAGTGTCTTCCCGGCCATCTGACTTTTTCACCGTACGGCTGTTTGTCGGGCAGTTCGCCATACCCCAGATACATTGCCCAATACGTCTGCACAAGGTGTGTTTTGCACCTTTGCCGGCACTCTTTTTTGCAGCTGCTTCTGCCATCTTCGTCCCTTTCTTGTTTCCGCCCCGCTTTACTCGTTGCCGCCAATTCAACCCATCTCCGCATCCTCTTAAAAATGCCGAAGTCCGCAAGCTGTCTTACGGAGGCGACTATTCCGGGTCGTAAATTTTTTAATGTAGCACAGTTTCCCAAAATTACCAGTGCGTACAGTGCAGGTTTAAAAAGTGGCGCAACCGCTCTTGGGGACGATGCACGGGCTTCCTGAGTGCGGGAGCAAGCTCCCGCTTTCAAAGCGGCGGCAAGCCGCCGCACTCCATATCGCCTCCGACGCAACTCAGCAGAGCCGTCCTTGGCACACTAGGATTTCGCCGGAGCAGGTTCATCCGTCGAAGCAGCAACCCTATAAAAAATTTTTGTGCCTTTTCGTGTGGTTCGTGGTTAAAAAATCGGCTTATCCGGGTTCACT
>JAAZIZ010000120.1 GCA_012800565.1 Lentisphaerota bacterium | reverse complement strand
AGGTCCGGCAGATCGATATTGGCGATTCGGGCCGGGGTAGTGCTGCATAAGCGCCAGGCATCCTCGAAGCATAGTCCGACTTGATTGACCAGAAATTCCACTCCGCGGTTGTTCTGGAACCAGGCTCCGGCCAGAATCTGCGCGTCCGGGAGATGTATAAAGCCATTGGGTTCGATAATGCAATCCACGCCGCCGATGCGCTGATAAGCTCCCGGTGGCCGGCCGGAATGCATATTCGCATCCGAGACCATAAAGCAACTCTGCTGGCCCTTGACTTTCAGAGCCACCCGGACGATCTCCGGCAGCAGATGGAAGCCGTCCCCGACCAGCCCCAGACGCAACCGCTCCTCATCCAGGAAGCCCCAGAAAGGATTGTGGAAACGGTGTATTTCCGGCGCTGCGCCGTTGGCGAAATGAGTCACGACGCTGGCACCGCAGTCTGCGGCCCGGCGAATGGTATCGGTATCGGGACAGCAATGGCCGATGGCGACGATGATGCCCGCTTTGGCTGCGGCGGAGATGAATTCCAGCCCGCCGGGTTCCTCCGGCGCGACATTGACCATCCTGATGCGATAACCGGAAAGCTCATTGAGGCGTTGCAGGCAGTCCCAGTCCGGCGGGCGAATGTACTCCGGCGCATGTCCGCCACGCCAGCCGGCTTTGGGTGAGATAAACACACCTTCATGGAAGATACCTGCGAAGAGGCGGTTCAGTTCCGGATTTTCATCCAGCAGCGTCTTCAAAGCGGCACAGGCAATGCTCAGCTTTTCATACGGGCAGGTAGTCAGAGTCGCCAGAATACGACCCACACCGTTCTGCAGCAGATGTCTGGCGATTGCCCGCAGGCCGTCGATATTCTCTTTGCTCATCAGATTGAAAGCATGTCCGAGAGCGCCATTCTGCTGTAAGTCAACCAGCACCGGCAACAGCCGGGGCAATTCCGCACCGCCGGGCATCGCGGCAACGCTGGCAATCTTCTGCCCTGAGACGGTGATTTGCACCGCCTGGCCATCCAGAAGCACACCCTGATAAATCGCATTGGACATAAACAGCATCCTCTGATTTGTTGGCTAGAACCGAGCCGGACGGGAGCGCCGGCAGGACGGTTCAGTTTACCTGTCCCAGCAGGAACAACGGGTAGTCGAGAACGGGCAGATCGTCAATGCGCACCCTTTCAGAGCCCCAGCGTTCTTCAACCGTGAGACGTGTCGGCCGATACAGCTGCTGGGTCACCGGGTCCAGCAGCAGGGGTTCGCGGAACTGCTCCAAACCATCTCCCTCCAGGAGCAGAGTATTCAGAAACAGCTCCTCGGGCCGGTGCGGATTCACCGGCCGGTGCCAGGCCAGAATTGTGCGCCCGGAAACTGTAAAGGCGAAGCGCTGTATGGAAGTACGCAGTGCATCTATTCCTGCACTGTCCTCAAGGGATATGACCGTGCGCTCGGCCGTAGTCTTGTGCAGCGAGAACAGCAGAGCATCATTGACCTCCAGCTGGCCGGCAAAAATTTCCGTCAGGGACTGGTAGGCATAAAACGCTGGCCGACGGCGGTAGTCTTCACCGCTGAGCAATCCGTAATAGGTCGGGCTGGTTGAACCATCGGGATGGCGGTAGACAAAATCCGAGAGCATGAAGTAGGAACTCAGCGCCGCGCCCTGGCGCAGATCGCACAATATATTACGGAGCAAATGCTTAGCCTGTTTGGTTTCAGTCCAGGGATGCTTGGACAGGGCGTTATCTTTCTGCCAGCAGGCGGGACAACCGCCCTCCCCCTGCCAAAGAGGGAGATTTTCCAATCCGTAACGGGCCAATATCCGCTGGAAGAACCTTTTCTCAGGTTCCTGCACCAGCTCAGGAAAGACATCATAGGCATGGTAGCTGTATGCATCGATATGCTTTCCCAAGCCGGCCGCAAACTGCGCTGCGGCAAAGGCGAAGCCATGATATCGCGGTGAATTGCGCACTCCTGAGGCCGCCGCGCCGCCGATAATGCAGGCTGTGGGATTCCCGCGCCGCAGCGCCGCGCTGGAGACGGCCACCAGCTCGACGTAATCTGCGGCATCCCGCAAAGCCGTCGGACCCCAGCTCAACTCCGGTTCATTCCAGACCTCAAAATGCTGCACTCTCCCCTGATAATGCCGGGCCAGCGCTTCCAGGTAGCGCGGCCAGGCCGCCGCAGCAGCAGTCGAAGCCTGCAACGGACAGGCCCGCACACCCGTCCCCTCGGGATAATAAAGCGGATTGCCATAGCAGACGCAGACCCAGGGTTTGATTTGCTGTGCCAGCAGGTCGGTGACAATCTGATCCAGCCAGGCGAAATCATAAACCCCGGGAGAGCGTTCGCATTTCGCCCATCCGGACTGAAGCCGGGCCCAGCCCGGCGACAGCTCACGCAAAGCCGGCAGAGCCTTCTCCCACTGCCAATAATCGCGGTCAAGGCATTCGCAACCGATTGAAAGCTGCTGGGCCGGAATACGCTGTCCCACAGCCTGCAGCGGCAGTTTACCCGCCGGCTGGAGCCCTGCAGCGGGAAAACGTTCGTTCAAAGGCAGGAAATCTTCTGACATTTTTACATCCGCTGTTTGCCTTGATTGGTGAAACCATTCCTGGCGGTTTATATTGATTTCGGTTCAAAAACGGCAACAGCGCTCTGCTCTGGTAACTGATCCTGCCGCCATACTAATATAGCACAACTTCCCCGGGTAACCGGACAAACTCTTCTGTAGCGCCGCTGAGGCGCACTGATTGTGAGGACATCTCACCCCAGGATTGCCGGGGTTACCCTCCTCCCTCCCGCCTCCCGCTTT
>JAAZIZ010000119.1 GCA_012800565.1 Lentisphaerota bacterium | reverse complement strand
TGCGCTATTGCCATGGTTCTGGTCATTCCCGCCATTGCCGGCATAGAGTATCAAGCTTTCGCCGGAGGACGGCAGGCCCAAATCCAGACCACCCACACCGGCACCGCGCAGAGGGCTGCCTTCCTGCAGCCGAAAATCATAATATGACGGATCGGCGAAAAGTGCTGCATCCATATTTTTCTGACTATGCCGGGCCAGATAGTTGTTCACGAAGACCTTGTCCGGATCGTAACGGTCCATGGTGGTCTTGCTGTTGTCGAAGTCATTTCCACCCCAGTAAATATTGCCGTAGATGAGGTTATGGCGCAAGACCAGGCGCTCCTCCGGGGAGTTGACCAGCCGGGTGGTCATGCCGGAATCGACAGAGAAATTTCCGGCCAGGTAGTTCCCCTCGAAGCGGCTGCCGGGGCAGACCGGTTTCCAGCGGAAAGAGCGGATATCGTCAAGGATATTGTTGATGATGTGGTTGCGCCGCCCGACACCGCCGTATTGGCTGATCAGATAATGCACATGGTTTCCCTCCAGTCGGCGGGTATCGCGACAGGAACCGAAGACATTGCCGATGGCCAGGTTGTCCTGGGCTTGTTCGTTCTGCATCATTATGCCGCCGCGCAGGGCGTTATTGCAGCCGTAATTGTTTTTGAATAAACACCACTGCATGGCGATGGCTTGAATGCCCTCGGTGCTGTTGGCATAAAAACCGCACTCCTCGATCGTCACATGATGCACTCGGTTGGAGCCATAATTGCGCGTTCCCGGTTCACTATAATTGGGGCGGACAATGATAGCATCACCATAATTGGCGAACCACAGACCTTTGAGATGGATATAACTGCCGTTGATGCGCAGAGCCACACGGCTGCGCTGGATGCGGACCCCGGGGCGGGCCGGCTGAGCGGCACCGGTGAAGCGCACGTAGAGCATCTTCTTGCTCTGGTCATAAAAATATGTTCCCGGCAGTTCTTCGGTCTTGGCCAGGGAACCGGCGTTCTCAAGTTTATTCTGAGTGCCGGCTTCCCAGATGCAGTGTAATTGGTCCCTGTCGCACGGTATCTGGTAAGTGTAGCGCAGACCCTCGGCCAGTTTTTCCGCCGGCAGGAATATCCCGCCGCGGACCAGCACCCGGTGCCCGGGCAGAGCCTGTACGCGGATAGGCCGACCGGGCCGACCGCAATTCTCATCGAAAGCATCGGAGCCTTCTTTGACGTTGAGATGGATTTCCCGACCGTTCTCATCATACTCGCCTTCGGCAATCAGCAGGGTGTCGCCAGCCCGCAGTTTCGGGGTAGCCAGGCTTATGCTGCGCCAGGCCTTTTCCAGCGACAAGCCGTCGTTGCTGTCATCGCCCTGGGGGCTGATGTAATACGTCTGCCCCGGCTGCAGCAGCGGCCCGCAGCCATAAAATTCTTCCTGAATCGGCGGTAACTGGGTGAATTCGGCTAACGAGTTCTGGCCCAGACAGGTCGTCCAGACAGTAAGCAACAGGCAGGACAGAGTCAGTTTGGCGAAATGCGACATTGATTAAGCTCCTGATTTGATTTGGAGGAAAAAGCTCATGCCATTCAAAGCAGAATATAGCCTCCCCCTGACCAGCTTGCAACCCTGCAAAACAAAAAACGCCCTGTCTGAAACTGAAATTTTCCTGCGCCAATTATGGTCTGGAAGTTTGCATTTCTCTGAATTTGCATTAAGCTAAAGTGTGTCCGAAAACAAGTCCATAATGATTTGAGGCCGATATGCAGAAAAGATTTTCTTTCACGCTGATTGAACTGCTGGTGGTAATTGCAATTATTGCAGTGCTCGCTTCAATGCTCCTGCCGGCTTTGTCCAAAGCCCGGGCTTCGGCTCAGAATGTGAAGTGCCAAAGCAATCACAAGCAAGTCGGTCTGGCGTTGCTGATGTACAGCGATGAATGGGATGGTTTTTGTGTGCAGTATCAAAATGGCGACAGGTACAGCACTTCTACCCATTTTTGGTATTCCAGCAACCCGGCCAACGGAATGATTATAAAATACCTCGGTGCCAGCGGCACTCAGACTACCGCAGCCATTGGCGGCATGACCATGGGATACACCAATATCGTCTATCGCAGTCCGTTCATTTGTCCCAGCCGTGCTTTTCCCTATAAGCGGGTCAATAACACTATGCAGGGCTGGTACAGCATGGGCCTGATGTCTCATTCTTACAACAAACAGGACAAACGCCTGATCAATGTCCTTCGCCCCGCTCGCTCTGCCTACGTCGGCGCAGCTTGGTATGGCGCTCTCACGATCGGCTATACTGTGACCAATTCTGGCGGATCACTGGCTTTCCCGCATCAGAACCCCAGTTTCGATGAATCACACCGTTTCAGTGATGCCTCGCTGGTGAATCTGCCTGGCAAAGGCAACTTCGCATTCTACGACGGGCATGTCGAGGGTGTGGACCGCACGCGCATCCCCACCGGGCATCGCGGTTTGGCCGGAGCCTACAGCAGCTTTTTCTCGGGCTGGAAAGCTTCGAACTATGAAAGCAAATATTGGAATGACACTTGGTGATGCCTGTTTTATAATAAGTCTTTCTGCCAACAATCGAAAGTAATATGAAAATCATTCTTTTTGCTCTCTGCCTCCTGTCGCTGCTCGTTTGTTTTGCCGATGCCCCTGCCGGCTCTTCGCCGGCTGTGCCGCGTGAGACGGCAGTGCGACAAAATCCCAGGCTGTTTTTGCCTGAGGTGATCTATGCCACGCCCGGAGTGGAAATGAATGTCTATTTTGACAATATCGTGCTGCTGATAAACTGCGACAACTATGTCTTCGATGTGAATTGCCCGAAAGGACGCAATGACCAGAAACGCTGGCGCTTTACTCCTACCGAGAGCGACTTGGGTACTTACGACTGGTCGGTAAGGATTATTGATGATCACGGTGTTTTGGCCGAAGGGACTTGCAAACTGCAGGTCAGCCCGCTCAATGCCCAGGAAAACCGTCCCCTGAGCATTATGGTGGTAGGAGACAGCCTGACTGCCGCCACCGTTTATCCGACCAGAATTTTCAGCCAGTGCCAGGAATTGGGAAAAATCAATCTGAAGATGCTCGGGACTCGCGGGCCAGGGCCGGAACGCAGCGCTGTTCCCGGCGGGGTTGGCCATGAGGGCTACGGCGGCTGGACTTGGCGTGCTTTCGCCCAGCACAAAGACAGCAAATTCCTGGTCTTCCCGAATGATGACCGGACCCAGAAAGGCACCTTGGACGTCCAGGCTTTCTTCAAACAGCAGAATGACGGCCAGCCCCCGGAGGTGATCACCGTGATGCTGGGCATTAACGATGTCTTCGGAGCTAATGACGAGAATTTGGAGGAGCGCATCGTGGATATCTGCAATAATATGGATGTGCTGCTGGCGGAATTCCGCCGCTGTGCTCCGCAGGCCATCATCGGGGTCTCGCTGGTCACCCCCGGCGCAGCTACCCAGGATGCTTTCGGCGCCAATTATAAATGCGGCCAGACCCGCTGGCAGTACAAGAAGAATCAGCATCGCCTCAACGAGGTCATGAAAGAGCGTTTTGCGGCCAGCAACCCGTATGGAGTCATCCTGATTCCGACGTACTGCAACCTCGACTGCGAGAACAATTTTCCTCAGGCCAGTGAAGAGGTCAACTTGGGCAACAATAAAAAAATCTCCCGTCTCAGTAATGGCGTGCATCCTGCTTCCAGCGGTTATAATCAGATCGGGGATACCTTTTTTTCCTGGCTGATGGCTGTTCTGCCCTCACTGCCCGCTAAATAAACTTTACCCGGGTAGCGTTTGCAGAAATTTTAGGTATATAAAAATATAATGACAAGTTCTGTTGCACAGAATGACCAAGGCGGTGCCGCCACTGACCTGGGGCTGTGCCTGGTAATCGGCGGCGGCGGTTTCCTGGGACGCTATATCGTGCAGATGCTTCTCCGGGACGGACAGTGCGTGCGGGTACTGGGACGCTCCCAGTATCCCAATCTGGCTGCCCTGGGCGTGGATTGCCGCCGGGGCGATATTACCCGTATGGAAGAACTCCTGCCTGCCTGCCAGGGCGTCAATACTGTGTTCCATACTGCGTCACTGAGTGCGATGTGGGGCCGCAAACGTCTGCTGCAGCAAATCAATGTCGGCGGTACTGCCAATGTCCTGCAGGCCTGCGTCTCGGCAGGTGTCACACGCTTGATTTACACCAGTTCTCCCAGCGTGGCTATCGGGCAGGAGAGTATCCGCAACGGTGACGAGAGCCTGCCTTATCCGGCTCAGTATATCGCCGATTATCCCCGCAGCAAAAGCCAGGCTGAAAAGATGGTACTGCAGGCGAACCAAGGTACGCTGCAGACCTGCGCCTTGCGTCCGCATCTGCTCTGGGGACCGGATGATCCCCATATCCTGCCCCGAGTCCGTTCTGCTGTTGCCCGGGGGCGGCTGCGGCAGATCGGCTCCGGGCAGAATGTGGTCACCATTACCCATGTCAGGAATGCTGCCTGGGGGCACATCCTGGCCGCCCGTGAGCTGTGCGGTACGGCGCGTTGTGCCGGGAAGCCATATTTTCTGGGCGATGCGGAGCCGATCTGCCTCTGGCCCTGGCTGAACCAAGTTCTGGCTATCTGGGGCCTGCCGCCGATCCGGGGGAAGATTTCCTGGCGCCTGGCCCGTTTGCTGGCCCAATGTTCCGAGGCCTGGCATACGCTTCTGCCTTTTCTGGGCGAGCCGCTGATGACTGCATTCGTGGTCGATCAGCTGGCCCGCTCGCATTCTTTCTCATACGCGGCTGCGACCCGCGATTTCGGCTACCATCCGCTGCTGTCTCCTGAAGAAGGCCTGGAGACAATCCGAAGCGGGAAAGCATAGGCAAATACTATCCCCCTGAGGAATTCCTGATGACAGTCAACAGTCCACTTTCCGCTTTGCGTATCGGGGTCTGGCGCCATTATTTTCAGCCGGAGTATACCTTGGCTGCTTTTCTGCAGGAGAATTTCCCCTGCCAGGTGCGCGAGGTTGATTTCAAGACCCGCGGTTATCTTGATGACCTGGATATCCTGCTGATAGAGCAGAATGGCCTCAATGATTATGTCGAGAATAATTGTGAATATATGCATGATTTTGTAGCGGCAGGAAAAATCTGCTGGCTTCAGCATCAGGATCACGAGCGCTGGTCGACTGCATTTCTGCCGGCGGAGTTGGGACGTCCTTATCTGGTCAAGCGCTATCAGACCACTATCTCTGCCAACCACCGTTCTTATCTACTGCCGTGGTTTGAGGACCCTGCCCATCCGTTGTTCAGTTATCCGAACCGTCTTGATAATTCTGAGTTGGTTTACTGGGATATTCCAGGCAATTCCTTTGCCATCCAGCGTCCGGTCGGGCCGGCCGAAAGCCTCCGTACTGCGGCGCTTTCCTGCGTGGTGAATTGCCCGCAGTGGGAAGTCCTGGGCAGCTACAGCGATGCCGCGGTGCCTGAAGCGGCCCTGATTCTGCAGAAAACCTATGGTCAGGGACTGTTCTTCTGGAACCAGATACTCTTCCCTGAAGGAAAACTGCCTGACAACCACCCCGCAATCCAGTTCTGGAAGTGTTATCTGGAGAATGCACTGGAGTATTTTCAAGCCCGTCTCGGCGGTGCATCGCCACAGAAACGCCCGGCTGGTACGCGCCGGGCAAAGCGTCTGCCGCAGAAGAAAAACTACCGCGTGATCGCACATCTGCACTCCATCGACTGGTATGGCGCGGATGCCTCCCTGGCCTCCATCAACGCCGCCATGAAGCATTTCTCTTTCGATATCGGTTTGCTGAGCGTGAAAGATGAACTCTCCTGCGTGGGCAAACGCAGCATCGCGGATTTTTGCGATGATCGGGTACTGTTGATTCCAGGGCAGGAGTACCATCCTTTTAACTGGAACGCTGCCGATGCCCAGTTCAACCATAACGCATACCATATCCTCGCGGTGGGCACCGATGCATTCTCCACCGCTTTCACCTGCAGCCTGTATGACCAAAACGATATTGAGAACTACCTGCAGGAAGCTCTGAAATTCATCAGGGAACACGGTGGTGCCAGCTGCGCTACTCATACCTATTCGGATTACTGGCGGAAATATCCTTACGATGCCGTCGATATCACTTTGCAGCCTGCTGACGTCGCCCAGGCTTTCCAAAAAAAGGAACGGGTGCATCGTCCAAGTACCCGGACCCTGCATGGCACGGTAATGGAGCAGCATTTCCTTGACGGTGGCCGCATCACCCTGATGACCTCGGTCGATATGTGGGGCTTGCAACGCCTGCAGGAGAATCCCGTCTTCCAGTTTATCTATATTGACGGCGAGCCGACCCGGGAAAACCTGGTCCGGGCGATCCGCAGCGGGCATGTGCTGCCGGCGGAATATATTCAGGAGGCGGATATTCATCTGGGGAACTTTCTGCCCGGCGACAGCCTTCCTCTGCAGCAAGCCCGGGAAGAGTCCCTGACGCTCAGCGTCCTGGCTCAGGAACCGCTGCAAGACCTGCGTCTGTACAGCTATGACCAGCTGGTGTATAGTGAGGAACTCAAGGGCGCTTTGCAGCTGCAGCGCACCCTGCCATTGCGGGAATATCCCCTGAAAGGCTTTCTGCGGGTCGAAGTCGCCGGCGAGAAAGCCATCCTGCTCAGCAATCCTTTCTATCTGTCCTGATATTTTTTCGGCGGGACAGATACCCGTCCGACCCGTCCGACTTGTCCGACCCG
>JAAZIZ010000118.1 GCA_012800565.1 Lentisphaerota bacterium | reverse complement strand
GAGCGCTTGTCAGGGCGTGAGGATTAATATGACACACTTCGCGGAATTTACAAGTCGAATTCAGAAAAAAGAAGAAAAGATTTTAAAAGAGGGGACGCAGGGGACGTAGAGGACGTCCAATACGTCCTCTACGTCCCATTACAACTCCCCATCCCCGTCCCCGCCGCTCTACAGGCCCATGATCCAAAAAAGCCCGGTCGAGTTTGCATTCTCGGCCGGGCTTTAATCAGGTATTTCGCTGCTGGGATTTATTCTTCTTGGCTGTCTTCTTTTTCCCCGGGCAGTTCTTCGCCTACCAGCCAGCGCACGAAACGCTTGACTTTCACAGCCGGAGCAATAGCGGCGAGGGTAGTCTTTTCGTCATCAATCCAAGGCTGATTCATAAGGCAGATTTCTTTGTAGATTTTGTTCATCTTGCCTTTCAGGATATTTTCCAGCATTGCTGCCGGCTTGCCCTGCAGTTCCGGTGTCGCAGCCGCTATTTCCCGTTCCTTGGCGATAAATTCGGCTGGAACGTCTGCAGGTGAGATATAGGTGGGGTTGCTGGCGCAGACATGCAGACAGATGTTGTTCAGCAGTTCAGGCGAGCATTCACCTTCGACCTCGACCATCACGCCGTAGGGAACACCGGTATGCAGATATGTACCAATCTGGCCGTTGGTATTCCAACGCAAAGCCCGACGCAGGTGCATGTTCTCCCCAATTTTGGATATCAGCACCTTTATATCGTCAAGCACCATTTCGCCCAGCGGAGCAGCGATATCGCCGTCAACCTTGAACTCGCTCAAAGCTTTATCGGCGATGTTATTGGACAATTCGATAAACTCGCTGGTCTTGGCCACAAAGTCAGTCTCGCACAGCATTTCCAGCAGGACGGTAGTATTCCCTTGGCTGCGGGCGACCAGTTTGCCCTGGGTAGTGCTGCGACCAGCCTTTTTGGCTGCTTTGGCAATGCCTGATTTGCGCAGGTAATCGATTGAAGCCTCAAGGTCACCTTCGCAGGCTACCAGAGCTTTCTTGCATTCCATCATGCCAGCGCCAGTCTTCTGGCGCAGTTCGCTAACTTGTTTGGCAGAAATTTGTACCATCGTAGAATTCCTCTTATCTTTAAGTTAATACGCCTGCTCAGTCTTTGTCATCGCTCTGGTCAGAGTCCAGTTCAGCATCTTCCGCTGCGTCGGTTTTGCCGGCAGCTTCTTCGCTCAGCTCTTCGCCGCTGCTTTCGAAATGTTTGCCGCACATATTCAGCCCTTCTTCAATAGCAGTAGCCAAAGCATCGACGATGACTTTGATGGAGCGCACGGCGTCATCATTGCCCGGGATCACGAAGTCAATCTGGTCGGGATTGCAGTTGGAATCAACCAAGGCCACAACCGGCACGCCCAGCTTGGCCGCTTCCTGCACGGCAATATGCTCGTGTTCGACATCAATCACCACCACCGCATCCGGAAGTTTGCGCATCTCAGCGATGCCGCCCAGGGCATCTTCCAGCTTGTCCAATTCGCGCAACAGCCCCGCGACTTCTTTTTTGGGCAGTGCGGCAAAAGTACCGTCGTCATTTTGCGCCCGCAGTTTCTTCATAAAAGCCACTCGGCTCAACACAACTTTCTGGTTGGTCAGGGTACCACCCAACCAGCGTTTGCACATATAGGACATGCCAAGGCGCGAAGCAGTGCTGCGGATAATTTCCTGGGCCTGGCGTTTGGTGCCTACAAACAGGATTTGACCGCCTTTAGAAGCCACCTCAGTCAAGAAATCGCAGGCCTGGGCCAACTGATGCATGGTCTTGCCCAAGTCGAAGATGGTAATGCCGCTGCGGGTACCATAAATGAACGGTTTCATTTTTGGATTCCAGCGACGGGTCTGATGGCCGAAATGTACTCCGGCAGCGAGAAGATCAGTGATTGTCGTCTTGGCCACGGTTTCTTTCCTTTCGTGTCTTCGTTGACGCTTTTCCCCAGCTGGAAAACACTCCCCCTCCAGCCGTCGAAACGCCAGATATGCAATTATCACTACGCAATTCCCGGGAGCAGAGAATTGCAGACCTGTGCGCAGGCAGGCCACAAGGCAGCACCACTTTAGCATAAGTCGTAAACTACATAATATAATCTTCGCCTGCAGAAAAACAATCTGAATTATAGGTTTTACCTGGAAAAAAATATCTCCGGGGGTATATTATTCTGGCGACTCGCTATAATTGTCGGTGAATCCCGTGTAATTCGGGAGCTGTCGCGCAACCGTGAGTATGTGAGTGCATACGAGCCGGAGCCCGTCTGAGTCGTATCAGGATGATAATTATTTATCATCATCCGCAACAATTTGTGCGCAGAACACAAAGATTAATTTATGAATACTTGTTTTTATTCTCCCCCCACTTGTATTTCCGACCACTGTTTACGTTTGCCGGTCTCCTTTCTGTTTGATTCCCGCGTCTGCCAGTGTCGGTCGCGGCAACTACTTTTTGATCTGGAATAATGCAGAAGCTGCTGATCATAATACTGCTGCTGGGGCTTGCTTCCTCCGGCTCTGAAGTCCGCCGGGTGGTATCTCTGTCGCCTGCTCTGACTGAACTGGTCTTCCACCTCGGGTGTGCTGACAAGCTGGTCGGACGCAGCGATGCCTGCGATTACCCGCCCGCAGCCAAAGTCTTGCCGGTAGCAGGGCGCTTCGCCGTCCCGTATGTTGAGCAGATCATCTCGCTGCAGCCTGACTTGCTGATTACGCATGATCTGATCAATCCCGGCATCAGCAAGGTTTTCACTCAACGTGGCATTGAGGTACTGATGCTGCCGTCCGCCACTCTGACAGATTATCGGCAGAATGTCTTGTACCTGGGCGAACGCCTGCAGGCAGCCGGCACCGCTGCCGAACTGCAGCGCATAGACGAATTCTTGTCAACCACGCCGCCTGCTCTGGGGGTAAAAATCCTGTGGGTAATCTGGGATTCTCCGCTGATGGTCGGTGGTGCGCACTCATTGCCGGATGAAATCATCCGGCTCTGCGGGGCAGCGAATCTGGCTGGAGCGATTCCTCAGGCATACTGCAAATGCTCTTTCGAATGGCTGTGGGAAAACCAGCCGGATTTGATCTTCTGGTCCGGACCACCCCGTGATTTGCGCCAAGATCGCCTCTGGCGTTCCCTGCAGGCGGTGCAGGAGGGGCGGGTTATCTGCGATCTGCCGGCGGAAATCCTGCTCCGTCCAGGTCCGCGGATGCTGGAGGGGGTGCGCTCTCTGCGGCTCCGTCTGCAGGCATACACTGCTGAGGTGGCACCACAGACCTCCGGGGAGAAGCCATGAAATTTCTGCGTCGGTATCCACTGTTGCTGCCCGCCCTGGCGCTGTTGCTGATCGCCCTGGCCGGCCTGGTCCTGGGCTCGCGCTGCCTGTGGCCGACTGAATTCTACCAATCCGGGGCTTGGCATCCGCTGCTGGGACTGCGTCTGGTGCGAGTACTGGGAACCATCATCATCGGCGGCGGCCTGGCCATCTCAGGACTGATCTTTCAGGCTATACTGCGCAATCCTTTGGCTGAGCCTTTTACTTTGGGCGTCTCCGGCGGTGGCGCTCTGGGAGCCACTTTGGCCATTGTACTGGGAGTGCGGGCGCTCAGCCAATACGCGGTGCCTGGCGGCGCTCTGATCGGTGCTTTGCTGGCTTTGGGGCTGGTTCTGCTGGTCAGCCAAAGCGGAGACTGGAGCAGCGAGAGCCTGCTGCTGAGCGGGGTGATTGTCGGCACCATCTGTGCCAGCCTGCTGACTTATCTGCTGTCTATCACTCAACATGAGGAACTGGCTGGTGTGACCTGGTGGCTGCTGGGAGACCTGCAGGGGCTTGATCTGCGGTTGCTCTGGCCGGCGGCGGTGTACACCTTGTTTGCGCTGCTGCTGCTGCGCTGGCTGGCCGGCGAACTGAATGCCCTGGCTCTGGGTGAGGAGCAGGCGTATTACCTGGGAGTAAATGCTCGACGGCTGCTTTTTTTACTGGTGCTGCTGGCTTCACTGCTGGCGGCTTTCGCAGTCTGCCTGGCTGGCATCATCAGTTTCTGCGGTTTGATTATTCCCCATATCGTACGACGTATCTACGGTTGTGACCACCGCAAAATTGTCTTCACGACTTTCTTGTGGGGAGCGTCGTTTCTGCTGCTCTGCGATTTATTATCGCGCAGCATTTTTCCGGCCCGGGAGATACCGATCGGGGTTCTGACTGCACTGGTCGGCGGGCCGATCTTTCTGCTGCTGCTCAAGCGGGGGGGGCATTATGCTGCTTGAGGCCCGGCATTTGCGTTATTCCTACCGGTCGGACTGCGTGGTGCAGGATTTCTCGCTCACCCTGCGGCCAGGTGATTTCACCGTCCTGCTGGGACCCAATGGCAGCGGCAAAAGCACCGTCCTGCGGCTGCTGGCCGGATACCTGCCTACCCAACAGGGCGAGGTTTCCCTGGACGGCCGGGTATTGTCGAGGCTATCCCACCGGGAACGTGCCCGGCTGATTGCAGTCATGCCGCAAAACCACGTTCCGACTCTGGATTTCACCGTTGAGGACATCGTGATGCTGGGTCGCAACTCCCGTCTGCCCCGGCTGGCACCGCCTGGTCCTGCTGACTGGGCGGCGGTCCACTCGGCTTTAGACCGTCTGGGACTGCGGCATCTGTCAGGGCGCTCCTGCCGGCGCCTCTCGGGCGGCGAACGCCAGCGTGTCTCTCTGGCTGCAGTATTGGCCCAGGAGGCGCAGATTCTATTGCTGGACGAGCCCTGCTCGGCACTTGATCCGGCTAATTCGCTGGCGGTGATGGAACTATTAAGTACTCTGCCCGGCTCGCCTGCGATTTTGCTGATTTCCCATGATTTGACCTCTGCGGTGCGCTATGCCCGGCAGGTCATACTGTTGCACGAAGGCCGCACTATCGCCTCCGGCCCGCCGGAATCCGCCTTGAGTCATGAGAACATCCTGTCGGCCTACCACTGCGCCTCGGAGTTGTTGCGTGACAGCCAGGGGAATTTATGCTTGTCTCTGCGGAGTGCGCCGTAAGCCTTGAGCAAGTTGCACCTGCCAGGGCTCAGGATTGCTTGCCGATCTCGAACATTTTTTGCATCTCTTCCCAGTACTGATTGAACTCTTCCTGGGTAAGCGGGCGGATCGCTTTCTCAGGAGTAGTATATACCACCAGTTCTTCGGGCAGCTCATCCTGAAATTTTGAGGGCCTCACTGCCACGGGCTTGCCCATAATCCGGCGCTTGTGGGTGAAACTGAACAGGAACTGCTTTCGGGCCCGGGTGATGGCCACATAAAAAAGGCGTCGTTCTTCCTCTTCATTGCCCTCTTCCACCGCCCGCTGGTGAGGAAAGAGATTTCTTTCCAGACCGGCCAGCAGTACGGTAGGGAACTCCAGTCCCTTGGCCGCATGCACGGTCATCAAGGTCACAGCGTTATCACCAGTGTCTTTCTCTTTCTCGTGCTTGTCCTGGGCATCCTGCAAAGCGAAATTCTCCAGGAAATCCTGCAGGGTTGCATGGCCGCGCTGCTCCTCTTCGAATTCGGCCAGTGCATTCAGGAATTCTAGCACGTTATCACGCCGGCGCAGAGCATCTTCCCGAGGCTTGTACATGCGCCCCAGGCCATTGAGATAATCTACCTCGGTCAGAAAATCTGAAGCTTTCTGCCATAAATCACCGGGATAGGCAAAAGCTTGGCGGGCTTTGTCAAGGCTGCCCAGGAAAGCCTGCAGATTTTTGCCGGTCTCCGGCGGCAACTGCTGCTGGACGCTGTCATTGCGCAGCAACTGCTGCAGGGGGAGGTTGGTTTGCTGACGGAATTCCCGGATTTTCGCAATGGAGCTGTCTCCGATTGAACGTGGCGGCACATTGACCACTCGCAGCAGGCTGAGGTCATCACTGGGATTCTGGATGATCTGCAGGAAGCTGATTACATCCAGGATTTCCTTGCTCTGATAAAAGGAATTCGTGCCCACCAGAATATATGGCACCTTGGCCTTGCGGAAACGCTCCTCCAGCAGGCGCGCCTGATGATTGGAACGGAACAGCACCGCGAAATCCCGCCAGTTGTGGTCTTCCACCTGGGAAGAGATATACTCAGCCAGGAAATCAGCCTCTGCGACTTCATCCTGGCAACACACCCCCAGGATTTTCTCGCCGCAGGGCTGCTTTGACCAGAGATGTTTTTCTCTGCGGGAACGGTTTTTGGCGATGACCGCATTAGCGGCCTGTAGAATGGTGGCGGTGGAGCGGTAATTCTGTTCCAGACGAATTATTTTTGCGTTGGGAAAATACGCTTCAAACTGCAGAATATTGTCGAGATTCGCCCCTCGCCAGCCATAGATTGACTGGTCATCATCGCCGACCACCGCGACATTGGCCGTCTTTCCGGCCAGCAGGGTCACAATTTTCAGCTGGGCGATATTAGTGTCCTGATATTCATCCACCAGCAGATGGCTGTACTGCTGCTGATAGCTCTGCAGGATATCGGGACAATCCTGCCAGAGTTTCACAGTCAGGCAGAGCATGTCATCGAAATCCAGCATATCCATTTGCTGCAGGCGCAGCTGGTAGCGCCGGTACACCAAGGCCAGATTAGCCGCCCAAGGCAGGTCCTGGCTGCTGATATCCTCGGGACTCTGCAGGGCTGCCTTAGCCAAGCCGATGCGGTGCAGAAACAGAGCCGGATCATTGCCGGGCACTGCCAGGCCTTCCTGGGCCAGCACTTCCCGGATCAGTCCATTCTGATAACTGTCGCTGGCAATGCTGAAATTCCGGCTGAAGCCCAGGCGCTGGATATGCCGGCGCAGTACCTTGGCACAGAACGAATGGAAGGTGCTGACAGTAATTTTTTCACCCTGTATCCCCAGCATGGCTGAGACACGCTCGCGCATTTCCCGGGCAGCTTTATTGGTGAACGTCACCGCCAGGATTGCTTCTGCCCGGATGCCGTGCCGGACCAGATTGGCGATTCTCTGCACGATTACGGTGGTCTTGCCGGTGCCGGCACCGGCCAACAGCAGCAATGGCCCCTGCAAGCAGTCAACAGCCTGCTGTTGTTGAGGATTCAACTCTACCATCAGCGTTCCTTGTCCTGGGTCAGGGCCAGCATTTCCTGGCGGATGCTCTCAGCGTTCTGCTGGTGACTGGCCTGGTCATCCAGCACTATCGGCTTGCCCACCCGCACCGTAATGGTAGTGAAAGGCACCGGTATCTGCATTTTATCCCAGCTGTTCAATTCCCAGTAATGGGTGGAATTGCTGATCAGCGGCACCACTTGGGCCTTGGATTGAGCTGCCAGAGCCGCCACTCCGGCATGCACGCAATAGCGCGGTCCCCGCGGTCCATCAACCGTAATGCCGACCGAGTCGCCGCGGTAGAGCCGGGATTTCATTTCCAGCATGGCTTCCAGTCCACCTCGACTGGAGGACCCCCGTACCACCCCGAGCTGAAACAGCCTGGCCATGGTAGCGATATATTCGCCGTCCCGGGAAGCGCTGATCAGCATAAAGAGTTTTTTGCGGCAGGCCCGGGGCAACAGCGACACGGAGAACAGAATCCGGTTGTGCCAGCAGGCAAAAATAAAAGCAGCAGTTAAATTATCTGCGAGGATTTTTTCCCGGTCGTCGATTTTTATCCTGTAGGTCAGATAGATCATCTTGACCAGCAGTGCCAGTGGCCAGGCCAGCCAGGCCGGGAGCCGGCGTTTGTTTTTGAATGTGAAAAGTTTAGGCATTTTAAATCCGCAAGCACAAGACTCTATGCACAATCACTTTCCCCGCAAAGCCCTTATTCCCCTGGCCGGTCTGGGCACCAGGATGTTCCCCGCCAGCAAAACCGTCAAGAAGGAACTCTTCCCAGTCATCACCCCTGAAGGTCTCTGCAAGAGCCTGCTGCAATGCAGCCTGGAAGAGATCAGCGCGGCGGGAATTCCTGAAATCGGCCTGATCATCCGTCCCGGTGATGAGGCTGTTTTCGCGCCGCTTTTCCAGCCGGTCTCCGCAACTGTGCGGCGAGGATTGCCTGACTGGGCCCGGCAGGAAGAGGAGAAGCTGCTGGCTTTGGGGGAAAAAATCACCTTCATTACCCAACCCAGCCCGGAAGGATTCGGACATGCGGTCTACTGCGCCCGCGAATGGGTCGGGCAGGATTCTTTCCTGCTGCTGCTCAGCGACCACATTTACGCGGCACATGGGCCGCAGAGCTGCACCGAGCAGCTGCTGAGCGCTTTCCAGCGCCATGGCGGGCAGTCGATCCTCAGCTTGTATCCCGTCCAGGAAGCGCAGGTCAGGCATTACGGTACTGCCACCGGCCAGCCGACGGCTGACCCCAGCTGCCTGCGCCTGCAGGCTTTTGTGGAGAAACCCAGTCCGGAATACGCCCGGGAGCATCTCTCCGCGCCCAATCTCCCGGCGGGGCAGTATCTTTGCGTCTATGGACAATATATCCTCACGGCTGAGATTTTCACTTTGCTGGGTGAGGAAATTGCCGCCGGGCGACGGGTGCGGGGTGAATTTCAACTCACCCCTTCTTTGTCCCAGCTGGTCCAGGCCGGGCGGATGCTCGGCTATCTGGTGCAGGGCGAGCACTACGACACCGGTCAGCCTTGGGAATATCTGCATAGCCTGCAGGCGTACGCCAAAAAATAACCATTGAGCGGTTATTCCGTTGTGCAGGTTGACCGGAGAGGATTCGGTTCGCTTCGATCAGTCTTCCTGGTCAGTTTTCGGAATTCAGCCAAGCGAGCAGATCAGCCGGCAGGCTTTCAATGGCTACCAGAGTCACCGAGTCGCCCGTGGGCATGTCGAATTTGCTGCCAATCTTCAGTCCCAGCAGGGCTTGCCCCAGCGGCGTTTCATAAGAAATCATATTCCGGTCCGGATCACTGTCAAAACGCCCCAGGATATGAAATTTATCCACCGTGCCGGACTCATATTTAATGCTTACACTGCATCCAGGCACGACAGTATTCCTGACTGCGATTTTGCTGAAATCCATGACCATGGTTTCGCTGATGCGTTCTTCCAGTTCGGCCCGGCGGCGGGCGAGGAAAGCCTGCCGCTCTTTGGCGAATTTGAATTCGGAGTTCTCTCGCAGATCGCCGAGACTGCGGGCGAATTCGATCGCTGCGACATTCTCGGGGATCTGCACCTCGACCAAATCCCTGAGTTCCTCCCGGCTGCGGACCATGCTGCGTGGGGAAGTGAACTTGCCGGCCGGGCTTTGAGTGGAGACCTTGCGCCGTTCCTCGACCTCATGAATGGCTTCAGGGAAATGCCGGACTATTTTGACCAGCAGACTCTGGCGCTCACTGCTATCCAGCAACGACTGATGCCGAATGGAGTGCACCAGGGCCTTGATGGCATCGTTATCCCCATGCCGCATGATAGTGCGTTGGAATTTCTCGTCATCAATCAGCATTTTCCGCAACAGCCGTTGAGATTTCAGATAATTGCCCTTGGTTTCCTGGTGCAAAGTTTTGAAAAGCAGGCTGACATTGGAGAGATGGCGCAAGCGTTCCTCGCTTTCCGGGGCTTTCCAGAGCCAGTAAAAATGGTCCGGGGACACTTTCTTGTTCTGAAAATCCTGAAAAACGGTCTCTGCCAGGAGCGTATCTTCGCCGGCCGCGGCAAGCAATTTTTCTGTATTATTCCAGAGCCGGTACGGCATCTTCATAGTCGCGCTGGCCAAATAGGCACTGCCTTTGGCCAGCAGCGTGGCCTGCATCCAGAAAGCGACCAGCTTGCCGGGCATCCGGTCACAGATTTCCACAAACTGCTCCACATTCTTCCAAACTGCGGCCTGCTCGGCCAACTCCGACAAGGTCGTTTCCAGGAACGCATTGTAGGTCTCGCCCTTCCGCAGCAGGGCCACACTGGTCGCAAAAAATTCGCTCTGTTCTGGTCTGGTGGCCACGCTGACCAGGATTTTTTTCACATTGTCGAGTTGGGGATTCTCCACTTCCAGCTTGTTTAGCTCCTTGAGGCGTTCTGCCAATTCCACAATACTGCGGCTGACATCCCAGCGGCGGGCATCGGGGACAGCGGTGGCGG
>JAAZIZ010000117.1 GCA_012800565.1 Lentisphaerota bacterium | reverse complement strand
GTTAGCCGGCCAATAGGCATCGAAAGTCAGGTTGTCGGGTGAGATAATGAACTGATAGCATTCCTCATCTGACCCGGCCAGGAAGAATTCCAGCCCCTCGTAGTTCCACAGCAAAGCATCATGGCGGCCGCTGTCTGCAGGTGCGAACAGCACCTCATTCTGATCATCCGGAGCGTTGGCCCGGGCGGCCAGATAGAGATAATCCTGGTCATAGAGCAAGTAGATTTCGGTAGTGGTATTTACCGCATAGACATGATAGCTGTCGGTAAAATTGCTGATTTTCGCTGCTTTGGCCCATTCATCGTCACCAAGCTCGCCGTCCAGCTGCGGCGCGACCGTGGTCGCGGGAACCTTGATCTGCGGGTCATTGAGTTTCGGTTGCGGTCCACTGAAACGCTGGCTGTTACGGTCGAAAGGCAAGTATCCCTGCAGCGTCTTCTTGGCCCGGCTAAGATACGGCTCCTGTCCCTCGCAAAGCTGCACTGCCTTCTGCAGATGGCCCATCATCTTCTGCACGAATTCGCGGGGGTAGGTTTTTTTCCAGCAGACTTCCCAGTCCCAGACCCGTTTCCCCGACATTTTGAAGCCGGAGTTCAGCCAAGCCAGCTCCAGCTGGTCATAGAACTGCTGCATTTCTGCTGCGGCCGGACCATAGAAAAGGCTATAAAACAGGTCCAGTTCCTGCTGGACATCCAGGTCGGGATTCCACATCAGCTTGGCCCCGATGTAAAGGTTCAGCGAGTCATATATCCAATCCGCCCAGGACTGCACCCCTTCGCCCTCAGCATTGATGTCAGAGAGTTCAATGACCCGGCCCTTGATCTGGCCACGGTCCAAAGCGTAGATTTCCTGCAGCTGCCGGGGATAGATGGCTGGTGCGCCGTAAACGCCGCGGGAGTAACGGCTGTTGTTCCAATACTCCCAGATATAGAGCTGAGCCCCGGTCTGGCGCCATTCGTCGATAAAATCCCGCCACGGTTGTTTGTACGACAATGAGCCCTGCGGGACTGCGCCGTAGCACAGCGTGACTGCGATATTCGGCAGCAGAGCGAAATCCGGACGGCGGCAGTAATCCGCATACGCGCAGCACTTGACATAGCGCCCTGGCATTTCGGCGGCCACTTTCGCGGCCACGGCGTTGACAAAAGCCCAGACTGCATTGCTGTGTTTGCCGCTGCGGCCTTTCTCGGCCGAGACGGTCTTCTGGCAGGCCTCACAGCGACAGAAATACAGATCGTTGGAATCACCTGGCATCACCGCGGCAAAAAGCTGGCGCGGATTAGCCTTGAATTCCGCAATTTTCTCCTTTGCGGCTTCTTCCACAACTGCGGGATTGGTCAGGCAGAGGTGGGTCCCCGCCTCTTCATTGACTTTCCGGGTACCGTCGGCCTGCAGTGCGAAGTATTCCGGATGATCGGCAAACTTCTTGGCCCAGCCGCGGAATGAATGCATGCCGATGGGGTCTGGCTCCGAGCCGCCGATACGGATACGCCGGTGCCAGACCACCGTATCACGGGCACTGACATCCGGGTCATGTTTGGGAATATCATAAAACATTGAGCGGTTGCTGTAGGCCGGCCGGCCGGTCGCAAACAGACGCCCGATGCTCAGATCGCTGGTCTTGGGCACTGCCTGCCCCAGCTTGCCCGGCCAGTACCAGCGGCAACCCCAGCAGCGTTCCAGGAACTCATAAGTCGCCGAGAGCGTCCCCAGAGCCACTGTGGCCCGGGAAACAATCTGCGACATACCCAGTCCCTCCTGTTCTCCGCCGGACAGGATCACTGCATTGCCGACCCGCCCCACGACCCAGTTTTCGGGCGCGAGCAGCTCCGGCGCGACGCCGTATTTGCGGCTGAGAGCAGTATCACCGATCCAGACGGCGGTGCCGGCATAATCCTGGTCTCTGCTGATTTCCGGCTTCTCGCCGGTTGCCAGCAGGACATGCTCCTGCAGCTCTGCTGCCGCATAGGTGGCCACCTGGTTGGCTTTTTCGGCCAGGATAATCTTGAACTGCAGCTTCCCATTCTGCACCAGCGGCAGCGGCTCAGTGTACTGCAGATGAGCCAAACCGAGACTATGACCGGGATCGGCAAGCAGCCCGCCATCCTCATTGATGCTCAGCAATGGCTCATCAATAATAAAGAGATTATTGACGGTACCGTCCTGGCGGAAACCGAACTGGACATTGATGTTTTCCAGTCCCTCCATTTCCGGGACAGTAAAAGCCAGGCTGATATCCTCCCACTGCCCGATATTGGGCAAAGTGCAGTTGATACTGCGCCCGCCCAGATACTTATTACCGTTCCCGAACATCCGGAATGAGAATCCCAGGGGCGCGGAACCGTCCTGACGCTGGACTTTGGCGGTAAACAGCAGCGTCTTGCCCATCAACCCCCGGGCTTCCTTGCCGAAAATATAAAACGTATGGCCGTAAAACGTGCCGCTCTTGAGGTCCAAATCACGCCCGTCGAGCTTCAATGCCGGGGCGGTTTGAAAAAATATTTCCGCAGATTTTTTCGCTTCCGGCAGGCCGTTTATGGCACCCTTGAAATTTCTGACAATCACCGGTTCAGCCAGCAGAATCCCAGCCAGCATTGCCCACAAGACCAGAATTTTTTTCATAACCAATCGCTCCTGTTGATATTCCTAGTATAGTTTTCAAGTATCGTATCAGTTTCATGCAGACCACACGCCGGGCCGTCGCCGCAGTGCTCCAGTCGGGTGGTTTCCCGTCAGATAGCCTCCGTCGGCTGTTTGACCAGCACCTGCTTCAGCACCTCTGTGCATCTGCCGCAGTGACGGCAATTGGCAGCGCAGGCGGTCGCGATTTCCCGCCAGTCAGCCGGGAAGCGCTGGTTGTCAATAATATACGGCAGGAAGGCCGCCGCATGTCCCGGCTCCAGCAGGTTCAGCAGATTGCCGTTGAAGCTGCGTTTGACATAGGCACCGATGACCATCCGGGGATGCGAATGCTGCCGGGTCGCCAATTTCACCACCGGGAAGATGTCATCATAGAGCTCAATATCTTCCGGTCGGACCCAGGTCTCGCGCAGAAATTCCTCGTACTGGCGCTGCTTTCCGAAACATCTCCAGCAGAGATGCGGTGTCCAGCCCTCGACATTTTTCCTTTCATCGATCTCGTCATCATGGGCTACCATGTTGTCATGGAAAGTCTGGCTGGGACAATAGCGCAGGCAGCCGCTGTTGGCAAGCATGTACAATCCCTTGCCGTTTGCATCACACCATTTCTTGACCTCCAGAACCGCCGGGATATCACGCTGGATATCGCGCTGGATATAGAAGCTGTCGAACAGATCGGCCAGATATTCCATGGCGCTGGTCGTGCCGATGCGCATATTCACCGAAGCGCGGACCTCAATGTCCTGGCAGTATTGCTTGATCGTTTTGGCAATGAAAGGCGAAGTAGTGGTCACGATATCGGGTGCCAGGTCCCGGTCATACAGATGACTGATGATGGACATCACCTCATTCTCCAAACTGACACTGACCGCCCGGGCACCATAGCAATTGGCGTTGAACAGCAGGTCCAGCTTCACGCCGGACGCCCGGATGGACTGCAAATCCTGCTCCAGGACATTCTGCGCCTGCCAGTCTATGGCACCGCGGGCTTTACCCAGTGCGGAGCGACAGGATGCCGAACCGATCCATGGGAAGAACACCTCAGCGATATGCGGCAGATAGTCATCGACAATAGCGGTGAAACTCTCACCATTTTCAGGCTGTTGGTAACCTATGGCAAATTTCATGTTCTGTTTTCCTGAGATAGGGGATATTCCAGAGGCTGCGGCAATGCTGTCTCACGGCTCCAGGCGGGGAAAGAGCAGCCGCATTATCAGCGCCAGCAGCAGACCAAGCGCGGCCAGCAGCAGGCAGTATCGGGCCAGTTCGCAGCGCTGCCAGACGGGGCGCGACAGCAGCTGCTGCTCAACCTGCTGCGACAATTCCTCCAGCGCGACCAGGAATTGCTCTGCATCAGCCGCCGGGAAATAGCGTCCGCCGCTAAGCTCCGCCAAGGAACGCAGCTGGGCCTCATCCAGGCTTTCGCCGACCGGCTGCCAGCGTTGCAGGCCATTCTCAGCGACGACGGGATGAAAGCCACGGGGGCCGCCGACCCCAAGGGTATAAATCACCACATCATGTTGGGCTGCCAGACGGGCGGCTGCGAGAGGGCTGCTCTGGCTCTGGCTTGAACTGTGGTCGGCGCCATCTGAAAGCAGCACCATGATGCGCGGGCGGGCAGGCGGCTCAGCCTGCAGCGCCCGCACCGCACAGACCACTGCCTCACCGATGGCCGTGCCATCAGCAAAGTCACCAGGCTGCAGTTGTTCCAGGCGCTCCCGCAGCAGAACACTGCTGCGCTGCAGCGGGCAAATCAAGTATGGCTGCTGGGCAAACGCCAGCAGGCCGCTGCGAGACACCGGCACCCGGTCCAGAAATGTTGCGATGGTCTGGCGGGCCAGTTGCAGGCGGCTGGGGGGAACATCCTCTGCCCGGACTGGCATAGACGGCTCGGCCCCTGTCGGCCAATCGGAGGCTTCCATGCTGCCGGACATATCCAGCACCCAGAGCAGATTAGGACGCGGCACTTCCTGAGCATCGCGGCGGTAAATCAACTGCGGCTGACTCAGCCCCAGCACCAGCCAGAAAGCCGCCCCTGCGGTCAGCCAGAACCAGGCGCGGCTGCGGTGCCAGGGGCTGTCAGTGGTCCCCGCCAGCCCTGTAAGCGTACTGACCGGCACTGCCACGACTCCTGGCCGGAGCGCGGCCAGGCAGAACAGTAGCCAGGGCAGCAGCAGACATAAGAACCAGGGGTGATGGCAAACTACTGTCATTTACTTCCGGCAGAAGACGGCAAACAACCAGGCAGACTAGCTTTATTTACTTATGGTTAATATAAGCCATAGCCGGAATAATGCCGGCCGAGGACTGGCTTTTTCCACCTCGGCCGCTTACAAATATTGCGGGAATTTTTCTGTCCTGTAATTGATAATTGATAGTACAAAAACATGCGATATGTTGAAGCGGCTTCTGCTATGCGGTCGTAATGGGGCTTTTGCAGTGTCTCCGAGGCACCCTGATTTTTTGGGGCATCTTGGCATCTTATCCCAGGCCTGCGGTTAAACCCAGTTAAGCGCCTACAGCGTACAAAGTGAAAATAATTCGGCTGATCGTCAGAGAGCGCAAACCGATTTATTTTCCCCAATCCGGTCCTTTTTGAATTTCGACCGGGAAAATCCGGGTTGCAATATTTTCCGGGATTTTCCTTCTGCTTGTCAGGGTAACCGTCAAATTGCAGTTCCCGAGGGGAACGTCTTGCAGCTGGAACGAATCGCCCTGGAATACACTTATTACTTTGCCCAAAGTATCCTGAAGTTCCGAGCAAATGGTATACCCCCCCGGCTCCCAGGTATCAACCCGCTCAATGCCTGGCCTGACAGTGTAAAGCTGTTCTTCGCCAAATCCGGCAGTATGTATTTTCACCGCATCACCCAGGTTGAATAACGAGGAATTGATTTTTATTTCGACTCCGCCGTGTTCGGGAGGGGATTGCAGATGAAAAAAGTGCACCCGACTGCGTTTATCCGGTTGCGATTTGAATATATGCATTCCACTTTGTACCGGTTCCCTGAAAAGTTCGTCTGAGGAAGAATCAATCCGTCCTTCGATCAAATTGTCCATAGCGTTGTCATGCTCGGCATTGGCTACCGCGTAACAACTTACTACCGGGCGGTCTTTGCTCATTTGGTTCCGGAATGGCACATTGAAGACTATGCATTCGTTGTCGCCGGAAAGACGGGCCAGGGCAAGCAGGCGCCTCCCCTTCAGACGGGGGTCGGCACAAAACATTGATTTCGGCCAGAAGAAAGTGGTGGTGCATTCCACTCCGCCATCAGACAGGGGTATGAGTTCATTTTTGGACTGCAGTTGTTTCACATTGCGCAATTCCGGATCAAGGAAAAGTTCCATCCACCATGCCCGCACGGTTGGATTGATTCGTGCAGAGGCGGGTTTCCCCTCGCGGAAGTTGAGCCGGTAACGCTCCACACCAGGAGTTTTGTTGAAAGACAGCCAGCCCAGCCTCCGGAAACGATTTTCGGAGGCCGGGGCGAACCATCTTGAAGTGAAGCCGTCCGGCATGCGGATGTGTCTTCCACTAGTGGCCAGATGCCGGTCAGCATGAGGCTCAAGATCATATCGCCAGTCAAGCGAAAAAGGCACATCTGCCCCATCTTCGCCAATCAGACGAATACTGTCAGAATCACATTTCAGCTCGCTGCAATCAACAAAAAAAATTTGTTGTGTTCCTGTTCCCGCGATCAATTCGATGCTCTGTTCGTGCGCCAACCCAGTCAACACCGGCAGCAATCCGAAAAGCAGCAGCAAGATTTTCATTTATCCCCCCATGGCGAATGAATGGTTTCAAGTTTGAATGACTGTCTTTCGTCTTTATACCGGCATTCTATTTCACTGGCGGGCTGCGGCGGCAGGTCGATCGTGAACTGGCGGGAGACAGTGAATTTTTCCGAGACGGACTTGCCGCCGCAGTGCACAATAATTTCCAATGGCATGTCGGGTTGTTCCGTTATCCTGCCGATGATACGAATCGGGTCGTTTGGATAAAGGAGAGGTGACGCCGGGAACACGGTCAGCAGCTGCACGGGGGTGAAAATCCTGGTACACCGCAATACTTCTCTGCCGCCGGCATTGAGCGCAAGTACGTTGGCGGTGGCTCGACCGGCTTGATGGGTGGCATATAACTGCAAAGTCCTTGTCTCTCCCGGCTGCAGAATCAAAGCGACCGGTTCGATGTTGAAACTGCCGGCCAGTTCAACTGTCTTGCCGGAGATGTTTTGCAGCGTCACTGCAAAAGGTTGCTTTCCTGAACTTGTCGAGGCTCGAAACGACTTCAGAATGACCGGATATTCACCTGGCAGGGTGAAACGTTGCCAGGTCATCGGCTTATGGTACTCTCCCCAGGCGCTGCAGGCATCACGGGTTTGCGATACGTAACTTCCCACCGCCATTCCGATTTCATTACGCGGATTTTCGCCCAGATTGAGAGACGCCAGCGGAATTTTCAAGGCGATTTGGTAACTGCCATCGCCATAACTGCCGGTAGCAGTCGCACCGGAGTCCCATTCCAGCCGCGAGAACATCTGAGCATCCCGGTAATGATCGAAAATTGCGCCGTTCACATTGGCGATAATCTGGTAAAATGCGCGTTGCCGCCCATCGGTATCAAGGAACACCTCCAGTGTATCATCCTGATAGACTTCCTGGTCGTGCTCGGTATGCTGGGCGCTTCGTTTGTCGACACCAGGATGTTCCGCAATCAAAGAAACGTTCAAGTGAGTATCGTCACGCCAAACCTTTGCCGTAGCCTGGCGAGAAGACCCCCCATAAATGAAATCTCCGGTAAAAAGTGCGTTTTTTTCACCAAAGGGAATTTCCCTTGCCCAAAGCGGCAAGGCTGCTAATAGAAGAAAGAGTATGATGCTCATTTTTTCCCCTCCAGACCCATGATCAGGGTGGCTATTTTCCAGCGATAACGTTCAAAGGAAAAACCGTTCCATTCATCGGTACTGACAACTGCCGTGGCCTCAATTCCGTCAAATTTGGTGAGATGATATTTTCGCTGGTCAACATGAATGCGGGCAGCCAGATCGCTGAGAAATTGTTTTGCCATCTGGTATTCTTTGGTTTCAGGTGAAGAACGTTTCATAGCTTGTTCGAGGGTATGGCAGTACAGATAATCGTCGCGTCCGTCCCGGTAATTCAGGAGTTGCAGTGAGGGGCGTTGTCCTTGGGTCTCCGGATCGGGATATGACAGTGAAGTGTTGTAGTTCCAGGGCAGGAGGCAATATGGCAGCATGTAATCGGCGTAGCAGAAGGTCGTCTCCTGGTATTTTCCTTCCGCGCCTGTACGCCAGAGCCAGAAGCCGGCCTGGAAGCGGCTGTCACCGCTGTTATGTGAACCGAATTTATTGCCATGTTTTTTGATTGTGGCAATCAGTTCTTCATCAATCGGGGTTGCCGGGTTTGCCCAGACATGTTTGAAAGCCGGCGGTGCCATCTTGTAGGCGAGCGGCCCATTAATGGTTACGAAACTGGTTGCGCCAATGCGATTGACAATCTCTGCGTTCCGCAAAGCGAATTTGACGTGCTCAATGCCGCAATTATCAATTTCCCCTTCATAATACCAGTAGATTTCCGGGTAATTGCGTTCTTTGCACATCTGATCGACTTGTCTGGTGATCCTTTCCGTGTCCTTCAGGTCAAGCTCACAGTTTTTCCGTTCTTCCGGCGACCGGCTTTCGAAAAACTTGTTATTCCAGCCGCAATTCATAAAGAAAGGCCGTGCCATCAGCAGGATGAAACGACATTCAGGGTCTTTTTTGAAGTGTTCTATCCACCAGTCGAAATTAGCGATCTGCTCAGGTGTCTGCGTAAAGGTGCGTTCACCAGGGTTACCAGTGATATTTCCCAGCCGAAAGACAAAGGGCATACCGTAGGGCCATGGATTCAACTCATTGGAGTTGAAGCGGTATTTAAAAGGGAACAGAATCTGTTTACGGATAGTCTCCCGCAATCCTTCCTTGTTTTTTTGGTAATCTCCCCACCAGTCAGCCCAATGACAGTACCAGGCGGAGAAGTTATAGGTTGCCGCGTCTTTGTAACAAAGAGCAAACGGCAACACCTTTAACTGCAATTGCGCGGTGCCAATAACTTTGGCACCGGACAAAATTTTCACCGGCGCAAAGTAGTCACCCGGCGCAGCCTCAAGAGGTACCCGGAAATCGAGACAGAACATCCGCGGGGTACCCACTTCTCCAAACTGCGGTTTCATACTTTGCAGCACATAGGAGAAAGGATCAAGCATCCGCATTGAGGTGATCTTTCCCATTGTACCTCTGCTACCCTGCTCCTTGTAACGTTCACGCCATAAATCCGCATGTTCGGCGGTCACAAGCTTGCCATTCCTGCTTTCAAAATCACCGATTTCCACTGTAAGTTCGGGCAGGTCTCTCAATGGCAGAATGCCAAAACGGAAAATTTCCTGTTCATCGCGGGCGGCAAATACCCGGATGGTATCGGTTATTTCCGTTGCCGCCGGACGTGTCCAGGGGTGCACACAGTCTTCACCATATTTTTGAAACAGGACATAGCCGCGTTGCCTTATGGCATCGGTCAAAGGGGGCATTTCCTCATCCGGCAACGGCTGCCAGGGATAACGTTCAGCAAATTGTCTGCGCCTTTCCTGTTCAACCTGCCGGGCAATTTCGCGATCTCTTTCCGGAGTGGGGCTGATGGTCAAAGCAGTCAGCAGAATATTTTTCAGATTCAGGCGGACGAGACCGTCAACCGGTTTGACCGTAAATACTTCCTCGTGTAAAATCGGGCTGACCAGGCGGTCCCAGATTCCATCATGACGGCTGAAAACATAATCTTCAAGCTTGCACCACTCCTCATAGGCAGTTTTGGGATTAAGTTCCTTTTCATAGATAACCTTGTCGTTGGCCGTCAGGCGGATTTCGGTCTCACGCCAGAATCGCCTCCAGCCACTCTGCCAGTCGCCAATCCAAATCCGGACAGTGACCTCCGGAAATTCAGACGGCAACACCAGTTGGGCATCCCTGCACCACAAATTGTGTTCAAGCAGAACATCGGCCGGACGAGACAGCTTTGTCTGAGGGCCATAAATCCATTGCGACCCGAATTGGCTGCCCGGGGCAAATTCCGGCGCCTTTTGCGTCAGATACCGGAAATCAAGGAATTGTTTGCTTTCCTCTCTTTCGCAGGGCAAGCCGAACATCAGCTTGAGTTCATTTGCATTCAGAATAAATGCGGCCAACAGCAAAAACACTGTTTGTTTCATTCCCATCACCTTTCCTTAATATTGATACAACATATTCGTATGAAGAGCACGAAGAACGATGACATGGCTGACACCATACTCCCTGCGTAAAGCCGAAACTGGAGGTAAAGGAGCACCGGAATTACGTTATATGAAATATACAGTTTTACAAATCGTGAAAAATAAAAACTCTCCTGTCCGCCCCGTCCGCCCCGTCCGACCTGTCCGACCTGTCCGACCTGTCCGACCTGTCCGCCCCGTCCGACCCGTCCGACCCGTCCGACCCGTCCGACCTGTCCGACCCGTCCGACCCGTCCGACC
>JAAZIZ010000116.1 GCA_012800565.1 Lentisphaerota bacterium | reverse complement strand
GTGAATCAGATACTGTCCATTGTCCAGATGCTGGTGATCCGCAAATTGGAAAGCAAGAAAGACGGCGCAGAGAAAACCGTGATTATCCCTTGGGAAGCTGCTCCCAAGGTCTGATGGAGAAAGAATAATGGATGCTAATGAACTGAGAGACAAGGCTGTCGTGGTGCTGAGCGAGATGGTCGAACATCTGGGTTTGCAGGCGAAGGTCACTACTGATTTGATCGATGGCGAGAGGTTGAAGCTCTGTCTTGAATCCCGGGAGTCCGGACGGCTGATCGGGCGCAAGGGCCAGACTCTGGAAAGCCTGGAGTTGCTCTTGAACCGTATTATGAAGCGCAATGACGAGGGGAACCCCTGGATTCCAGTCGAGGTCGATGGCTATTCCACCGGTCGTACTGGCGGAGATGGACCGCGGCGGCGGGGGGAACGAGTAGATAAAGAGCGCTTCCAATGTTTGGCCACTGAGGCGGCCAAGGAGGTCAAGCGCTGGCAGCAGGAAAAGAAGCTAGGCCCATTTTCACCGGCAGAACGCCGGATTATTCATATTACTCTGGAGAAAGACGAGCAGATTTGCACTGAGAGTGAGCCTATTCCCGGCGATACCGGCCGCAAATACGTGATCGTGAAACTGAAATCCTGATCCCATATACGGAGCCTTGGTATGGAGTTCCCGGAACAGACCTTGCTGGATTGTTATGCACGGATGTGCTTGATCCGGGCTTTCGAGGAAAAACTGGCGGAGCTCTTTTCCCAGGGACTGCTGGGAGGCACCTCGCATTTCTGTATCGGCCAGGAAGCCTGTGCCGTGGGAGTGATTACCGCAGCCAGAGAAGACGACTGGCTGATCTCAAATCATCGCGGACACGGACATCTGCTGGCCCGCGGACTGGAACTGCAGAAAGTGATGAGCGAATTGCTCGGACGCAGCGATGGATACTGCGGCGGAAGAGGAGGTTCCCAGCACCTCTCCGCCCCGGAAAAGTTTTTTCTCGGCACCAACGGCATTACTGGTGGCGGTCTGCCCATTGCCACCGGCGCGGCCCTGGCACTGCAGTACCGCGGCAGTACGCAGGTGGCGATTGTTTTTTTTGGTGATGGCGCCAGCAATCAGGGGACTTTCCATGAGAGTTTGAACATGGCCTCGCTCTGGAAACTGCCGGTGCTCTATGTCTGTGAGAACAACCGTTATGGGATGAGCAATCCGGTGGAGAAGGCCTGCGCCGGCGGCCGTGTGTCAGCCAGAGCGCAGGCGTACTGCCTGCCGGCTGATACTGCCGATGGCAGCGATGTCGAGGCGGTCGCTCAGGCCGCGTCTAAGGCGCTTGAGCAGGTGCGCAGCGGTGCCGGGCCGTTTCTGCTCGAACTTTTGACCTATCGCCATTGCGGTCATTCCAAGAATGACCCGCGGATTTATCGCAGCAAGACAGAAGAGCAGCAAATGTGGGAGCGCGACTGCCTGCGGATTACCAGAGACAAGCTGCTGCGGCGCGGCATCCCGGACAGTCGCCTGGAACAGCTCAAGACTCAGGCTGCCGAGCAAGTGCAGGCCGCTGCCCAGCAGTCGCTGCAGGCACCGTTCAGCAGCCGGGAAGAGACCCTGGCCGGCGTGTTTGCCTGAAAGCTTACTAATACTCCGACTCGTCGTGGTCCGGGCACCAATGAAGGCACCAGCCATGTTTTATTCGCAAGCCGTAAATATCGCTTTGGAGGAGGAGCTCACTCGCGACCCCGATGTGTTTATTCTGGGTGAGGACATCGGGATTTATGGCGGAGCATTCGGAGTGACCAAGGGATTATACGAGAAATTCGGCCCGCAGCGCATCCGTGAGACGCCGATTTCCGAAAACAGCTTCACCGGTATGGCGGTTGGTGCGGCAATGCTGGGATTGCGTCCGGTGGTGGAAATCATGTTTATGGATTTTCTGGCTCTGGCTCTGGACCAGCTGCTTAACAGCGCCGGCAAAATCCACTATATGTACAACGGGCAGCTGAAAGTGCCCATGGTTCTGCGTACTCCCGGGGGAGCCAAAGGCGGCTATGGCCCCAGCCATTCCCAGATGCTGAGCAGCATGCTGCTGGGCATCCCCGGCCTGAAAATCGTGGCACCATCTACCCCCAGGCAGGTGAAAGGCATTCTGAAATCCGCCATCCGGGATGACAATCCAGTGGTGGTGATTGAGAACAAACGTCTGTATCCGCAGCAGGGAGAGGTACCGGAGGGGGAATATCTGTTGCCCCTGGACAAGGCAGAGGTGCTGTCCCCCGGCACGGATATGAGCATCCTGACTTATTCTGCGATGACACCGCTCTGCCTCGCAGTCAAGGAGGCCGTGCGGGAGCTGGGCTGGGACCCTGAAATCGTGGATTTAGTCAGCCTGCAGCCGCTGGACCGGGAGAGCATCTTCAAGAGTGTGCGCAAGACCGGCCGGGTTCTGATTGTCGAGGAAGCTTGCTTGACCGGTGGCATCGGTGCGGAGGTGTCGGCTCTGATCGCCGAGCATTGCCTCGACGCTTTGGAGGCGCCAGTGATGCGCCTGGGCGCGGCCGATGTGCCCATCCCCTCCTCTCTGGCGCTGGAGAAGTATGTCCTGCCCCAGATCGAGGATATTGTGAAAGCCGTGCAGCAGTTGCGGGAATATTGAGGTTGGGGTAAAGAATCTGCCGGCTGGATTGACAAAATTCAACCAGGTATTACACTTGTAAGCTTGCCGGAATTACGCCGGTTTTTCCTGCTAGAAAATTATAATATCATTATTGCAAAGGAGTTAACGATATGGCTTTTGATCAGGGTAATATGTCTTTCCGGATGTGCCGGCTGCCGCAGCCGCTGCCGGCCGATATCCTGGAGCGTTTTGCGGCTCAGGCCGCAGGTAGTCTGGAGCAGGTGCGTGACGAGCCGGTCTGGGGCTGGGTCTCAGGGCGGCATTTGCTGGAGAACCGGATCGATGATCAGACCGTCAAGCTGGGCGGCTACTATCACCTCTGCCTCCGCCAGGCGGAAAGGAAAATCCCCGCTTCACTGCTGAATGCGGAATGCCGGATGGTGGAGCTGGTGCGGATGACCGAGCTGAGCACCGATCATCTCAACCGCAAGGAGAAGAAGAAGATTAAAGAAGAAGTCAGGGCACGTCTGCTGCCAACCATGCCGCCGCAGATTTCCGGGCTGTATATTGCCATTGACCCGGTGGAAAATATGCTCTTTACTTCGGCTACCTCAGCCCGGCAGCTTGACCTGCTTCTGGGAAATTTCCACCAGGTTATGGGTTTTGAGCCGATTCCCCTGACCCCGGAGGCGACTGCGACTGAACTTTTTGACATCCAGCCGGAAGACATCCCGGCGCAGAATATCTCCCCGGAGTTGCCGGACGCGGCCGGCGGCGGCAGCCTGGGCGAAAATTTCCTGACCTGGCTGTGGTTCTTCCAGGAAGAGCGCGGCGGGGTCTTGCCCCCGACCAAACTGGGGGAATTCAGTCTGCTGCTGGATGGCCCGCTCCAGTTCGTGGCTGAAGGCGGCGGAGCTTTGCAAAGCAATGTCAGCAAGGGCATGCCGACCATCAGTGCCGAGGCCAAGGCTGCATTGCTGGTGGGGAAGAAACTACGGCGGGCCAAGCTGGTGATTGCGCGCGGCAAAGGTGAAGAGTGGTCGGTGACGGTTGATGCCAATGAATTCGTGTTCAAGAGCCTGAGGCTGCCGGAAGGCGAAGCGATGGACCCCATCAGCGTCTTCGAGGAGCGCATGACCAATCTCTATGTCTTCCAGAGCGTATTCTTCGCCTTGTTCCAGCGCTTCCTGAAGGAGCTGAGCGATCCGGAGAAAGCCGCGGATTATCAGCGCAAAGCCAAACAATGGGTCAGCGAGCGCGAGGGGCGCTGAGGCAGCCCGCACAGACAGTCAGGTCAGGCCATGATACTGGGACTGGGAACGGATATCATCGAAATCGAGCGCTTCGCTCAGACCCTTGAGCGCAGCGGCGAGGCCTTTCTGCAGCATGTGTTTACCGCCGCAGAAATTGCCGGCGCACCGACAAACAGCAGGCAGCGTTGTGCCTACTTTGCCGCCCGCTGGGCCGCCAAAGAAGCCCTCGCCAAAGCGCTGGGAACTGGCATCGGCCGGGAGTGCGGCTGGCGGGATATCGAAATCAGCCGAAACCCGGCTGGGAAACCACTGCTCACCCTGAGCGGTACTGCGGCCGCCACCGCTGCCGGCCTGGGGATTGGCCGCCTGCATCTGAGCCTTTCCCATGAGAGACATTACGCCTGCGCCACTGTTGTGGCTGAAAGCAGCGCGGAACAATAGCACCAGGCAAAAGAAAGACAGGTTCCGAGCACCATGACTGACCAGGAACTGCATACCATGATCGGACAAATTGGCGGTGAATTGCTGGCCCGGAAATGGCTGCTGGCGACTGCAGAATCATGCACCGGCGGTAGAATCGCGACGGTGCTGACCGATGTCGCCGGCTCTTCCCAGTGGTTTGCAGGCGGCCTGGTCACCTACTCCAATGCCTGGAAACAGCAACTCCTCGGGGTACAGGAGCAGACCTTGGCGCAATTCGGCGCCGTCAGCAGCCAGACCGTGCAGGAGATGCTCCTGGGATTGTCTTCCCGCCTGCAGGTGCAGGTTGGGCTGGCGGCCAGCGGCATAGCCGGACCCGGCGGGG
>JAAZIZ010000115.1 GCA_012800565.1 Lentisphaerota bacterium | reverse complement strand
CGGCCAGCAGGCGCCTGAGGGTTGGCAGCATCTCTTCCTCGCTGGCCAGTTCGATTGCCGCCTGGTCTTGCCGGAAAAGCGCCGTCACGGCCCGGAAATTCTGCACATTCGCGCCGTATATAATCGCCTTGCCGAAGATCGCCGGTTCGATCATATTGTGTCCGCCGGTCTGTCCGGCCAGGCTTTTGCCCACGTAGGCGATATCGCCTGCAGCATAGAAATTCATCAACTCGCCGGTGGTATTCACCAGCAGCACATCTGCCGGCGCGGGCTGCACGTCCTGCCCCGGAACCGGGCGCAATAACCGCCAGGTCAGCTGCCGGGCCCGCAGCACCGCCTCCACCTCCGCGGCCCGCTCCTGATGCCGGGGCACGAGTACCAGCTTCAGTTCCGGATAATCGTTCTTCAAGGTCCGATAGCAATCGCAGACCAGCTCCTCCTCGCCGGAATGCGTGCTGCCGGCCACGAAAACCACCCGTGGACCGGGCCCGAAGCACTGGTCCAGCTCATGGTCCTTGGCGGCCGATTCGTAATCCGGCACCTGGTCGAATTTCATCGTTCCGCAGACTTTGATCCGCTGGTCCGGGCCCATGACCCGTTGCAGGCGCCCGGCATCTTCGGGGGTCTGCACGCAGAGACAGGAGAAAGCCTGGAAGATAGGGCGGAAGATGCCTTTCCAGCGCGCATAGCCGCAACTCGACCGGTCTGACATCCGTCCGTTGACCAGTACTACCCGGCAGCCGCGGCGGGCGGCCTGCAGCACCAGATTGGGCCAGATTTCCACTTCGAAGATCACCAGCATCCGGGGCCGGATCAGGCGCAGCGCATGCCGGACCGCCCAGAAGAAGTCGATAGGGCAGTAGATACGCGCCACTTGAGGCGGCAATTTCTGGGCTGCAGTGGCGAAGCCGGTCGAGGTTCCACAGGAGAAGACCAGCTGTTCTTCGGGGTGCCTTTTCAGCCAGGCTTTGATGAAAGTGATGGCGGCGACCGTCTCGCCGACGCTTACAGCATGGATCCATACCGGCTGCTGCAAAGCACGCAGCTGTGCCTTCCGCTCTGCGCTGAAAAAGCCGAAGCGTTGCCAGTAATCGGCCGTGAGTCCGCCCCGGCGGTAGATATGCAGCAGATAATAGGGCAGATAGAGTAAAAAAAGGATCGGGAAGATTAGATTATAGACCAGCAGCATACTATGATTGGGAGCGTTGTTCTGAAAGCAGTGCGCCCGGCCGGGAAACGCTGTCGCCAGGGTGGTGTTTATGTAGAGGGCTCCGACCCGGCTGGGCCGGAGCGACAGAGCAGGGCAGTCTTACCATTTATCCGATTCAAAGTTGGCCGGGCTCCAGAATGAACTCCTCCAGGCTCTGCTGCCGGGCACTCCCTGGTCAGGGACTTTACTGAAATGCAATGTTTCGGCATGCCCGTCGATAAAAATGTAGTTGCAGCGTCCGTCATGCCAAAAGGCTGAGGGATAATCATGTCCGGATGTGCTGTAGATGTAGTAGCTGACCTGGGGCCCTTTTAACGGCTCCCCAACCATGCAACTGCGGGCCGGGCGTTTGGCTTTGCCCAAATACAGGCCGGCAGCCTGCGGATTAAGCCCCCAGCCATAGGTTTTCATGCCCTTGCTGAAAGGGGTAAGAGGGCGGCAGGGGCAGGCCAGCTTGCTCACCGTTCGGACCAAGGCGTTGCTGGTGTAACTCCCGCCAAACGTGACATCATACACCACGTTATCAAGATTGACATACGGGGCAACCATGCCATGCGAAAAAGATTCGCTGTACCAGCACTTGCAGCCTGAGAACCATTTTATGCCATTTTCCCAGTAGGTCACTATCCGGTCAACATTGTCATCTGCATACAGCAGCATCCCGGTCCCCAAAGTCCGGGCATTGTTGGAGCAGAAAGTCGCCTGGGCTTTTGCCCTCGCCTTGCTCAAGGCCGGCAGCAGCATCGAAGCCAGAACAGCAATAATTGCAATTACCACCAACAGCTCAATCAGAGTAAAACGTTTGCGATAAAACATGTTTCACCTCCTGAATTTTAAGGCCGATCAGTGTCACCAGGATTAGGATAATGCAATTTTGCGAAAATGCAATGCCGGATTGCAAATTCCCGCCCCGGTTTCTGCAGCTGCGACGGGGGGGTTTGGTTACTGCCGGCTCTGTTCGTTCTTTTTCAGCACTCCGGCATCGACCAGTTTGCCGATCAGCTGCTGCATGGAGTTATAGGCGGCCAGAAAACCCTGCGGCGGCATAATGATTCTGACCTTGGAAGATGGCACCGGCGGCTGCCCCTCCTCGCCCGGCTGCAGAGTGACAAAGTCAAAACGGACCATCCCGCCGACAAAATGAATCTGACCAATGCCGTCGGCGTAAATTTCGTTTTTCTTTTCCATAAAAACAGTACTCCTGTAATTCCTGTTGTTTTTCTGGCAGTGGTTTGGCTCCAGGTTATGGGTCACAAGAAGAAATATAGCCTGCCGCAAGGCAAATGTAAAATTGCCGCCTGCTTGATTATTGCGAAAAAAGGGCTATCTTTGTAATGCGTCTTCTGCAGCGCGGTGTGCGGTGTTCTGGGAGTTGGATGGGACGTATGGGACCAATGCTCTTCACTTAATGCACATTGCCAAGTCATTGCCAGCGGTCGAGCAATCGACTGGACAAAGAATTTTGCCTTTAAGTTAGGAGTATTGGTCCCGCTGGAGGCGAGATACATAGACTAACCCTGGG